>CAZUVG010000031.1:1752-13597 GCA_964623765.1 uncultured Roseicyclus sp. | reverse complement strand
CCGCCGCGGCCGCCGCGTCTACGGCTACAGGAAGGGCGGCGACGGACCGGTGCTGTTCCCGACGCATTACGCGCTTGACCCCGCCGATATCGCGCGGAAGCTCGGCGAAATTCTTTTAGAAGAGGGCCGCGGAACGGAGCGCATACGCGCCGGGATCGCCCGCGTCGAGGAAGCGCAGCGCGCCGACAACGCGCCCGACCTCGCACATCGGACGCCGTGGTTCTGCGCCGGCTGCCCGCACAACACATCCACGAAGGTCCCCGATGGCGCCCGCGCGGGCGCCGGGATCGGGTGTCACTTCATGGCCAAGTGGATGGACCGCAACACCGAGGCCTATACCCACATGGGCGGCGAGGGCGCGAACTGGATCGGCGAGGCGCCGTTCTCCACGCGGAAGCACGTCTTCCAGAACCTCGGGGAGGGGACCTACAACCACTCCGGCATCCTCGCCATTCGCGCGGCTCTCGCGGCGGGGACCAACATCACCTACAAGATCCTCTTCAACGACGCCGTCGCCATGACGGGCGGGCAGCACAACGAGGGCGAACTGGACCCGGCCCGGATCACGCATGAACTCAAGGCCATGGGCGTTGGGAACATCGCACTGGTCCACGACCCGAAGGAGGAGATCGACTGGTCCGCTTTCCCCAAGGGCCTCGAACGCCACGGGCGCGACGACCTGATGGCGGTGCAGGAGAAATTCCAGACGATCCCCGGCGTATCCGCGATCATCTACGTGCAGACCTGCGCCGCCGAGAAGCGTCGCCGCCGCAAGCGCGGGCAATTCCCCGATCCCGACCGGAGGGTCTTCATCAACACCGATGTCTGCGAGGGCTGCGGCGATTGCGGCGTGCAGTCGAACTGCGTCGCCATCGTGCCCGTCGAGACCGAACTCGGCCGCAAGCGCGCCATCGACCAGTCCAGCTGCAACAAGGACTTCTCCTGCCTCAAGGGCTTCTGCCCCTCCTTCGTCACGCTGGAAGGCGCCCGGATCCGCAAGCAGGCCAAGGCCGAGGTGGACCTTTCCGGCCTGCCCGAGCCGGAGCTGCCGCAGATCGACGGCACCCACAACGTGCTGGTGACCGGCGTCGGCGGCACGGGCGTCGTGACCATAGGCGCCGTCATGGCGCAGGCCGCGCAGATCGACGGAAAGGGGGCGGGCATGATCGAGATGGCCGGCCTCGCGCAGAAGGGCGGGGCGGTCTGGATCCACCTGCGCATCGGCGAGAGGCCGGACGACATCGGCGCGATCCGCGTCGGGCTGGGCGAGGCGCATGCCGTCATCGGCGGCGATCTGGTCGTCACGGGCGGGGCCAAGACGCTCGGCCTCATGCGCACCGGACAGACCGGGGCGGCGGTCAACAGCCACGAGATCGTCACCGGCGACTTCACCCGCGACACCGAGTTCCGTATCCCCGGCGAAGACCTGCAGGTTGCGCTGAAGGCGCGACTGCGCGAGCGCCTCGCGCTCTTCGACGCGACGCGGCTCGCGGAGGTTCTTCTGGGCGACTCGATCTTCTCCAACATGATGGTATTCGGCGCGGCATGGCAGATGGGCCTCGTGCCGCTTGGCCGCGAGGCGATCATGGAGGCGATCGCGCTCAACGGCGCGGCGGTGGAGCGCAACCGCCAGGCCTTCGAGACGGGCCGCTGGGCGATCGTGCACCCCGAGGCTGCCGATCGCCTCATCACGGCGCAGGTTGTCGACAAACCGAAAACGCTCGAAGAGAAAATAGCCTTCCGCGAGCGCCATCTGGTCGCCTACCAGGGCAAGCGGCTCGCGAAGCGTTACCGCCGGATGGTAGACCGTATCGAGGACCCCCGCCTGAAGGAGGCAGTGGCGAAGGGTTACCACAAGCTGCTGACCTACAAGGACGAGTTCGAGGTCGCTCGGCTCCACCTCGAGACGGAGGCCAAGGCCCGCGAGACCTTCGAGGGGGAATTCCGCATGTCGTTCCATCTCGCCCCGCCGATGCTGCCGGGACGCGACGCCGAGGGCCGCCCGAGAAAGCGCGAGTTCGGGCCGTGGATCGCGAAGGCCTGGCCGTTCATGGCGCGCATGAAGGTCCTGCGCGGCACGCCGCTCAACCCCTTCGGCCACACTGCCGAACGGCGCATGGAGCGCGGGCTGATCCGGCAGTTCGAGGCCGACATGGCTGAATTCATGCCCAAGGCCTCGCCCGCGACCATGGACGCGCTCGTGGCGCTCGCCGAATTGCCGCTCACGATCCGCGGCTTCGGGCCGGTGAAGGAGCGCAACGCCGACAAGGCCGCGGGCCAGCGCCAGGATCTGGTGGCGATCCTGCGGTCGGGCGGCGCGCCCGTGGCCCAGGCGGCCGAGTGAAGTTTCTCTTCATCCCGGCCCAACACTCCGGGGGAGAATCGCGTGGCACCCGTGGGCAGAGCCCCCCGTTTCGCGCGTAGTCCGCGCGGCTCGCAATGGTGTGCGCCGCCGCTTTACTCGTCCGGGCGGATAAGCCCCAATCCGCGCAGGTAGATGCCGATCCCGGCCTCCAGCAGGTCCTCCGGCGAGAAGGGCGTGTTGGCCCCGGGCCGTCCGCGCGCGAACAGCTCCACCACCCCGTGGCTCATCGCCCAGACATGGGCGGAGAACATCGTGGGCGGCGGCCGTTTCTCCGGCGGGATATGCTCCGACAGCGCCCCGGCGGCCCGCTCCAGAACGGCCCGCGACCTCGCCGCCGCGGCCGCGAGGTCGGGCGAGGCGTTGGCCGACGTGCCGCTCTCGAACATCGCCTGGTAATGGCCCGGATGCTTCCGCGCGAAGGCGAGGTAGGCGCGCCCCGTCGCCTCGAAGGCCGCGAGCGCCGAGGGTTTGCCGTCGTTGTAGGCATAGGCCATGAGACCGGCGAAGATCTCGTGGCCCTGCTTGGCGCATTCCGCGATCAGGTCCTCGCGCCCCTCGAAATGGCGGTAGACGGCCGCGGGCGTGACGCCGGCGTTCTTGGCGGCCTCGGACAGGGTGAAGCCCGTCGGTCCCTTCTCCTCGATCAGGTGCAAGGCCGCTTCGACCAGCGCCTGGCGCAGGTTTCCGTGATGGTAGCCGCGTTTGGACATGTCCTCAGTCCGCGGGATCGGAATGGTCCGACCACATCTCGGGGCCGCCGCAGATGCGGGGATCCGGACGGCCGACGATCTTCTCGTCCTTTCCGTCGTAGGACAGCGGCGCGAGGATCGCGCGGATCACGGCAAGGCGCGCGCGGCGCTTGTCGTCGGCGCGGATTACCGTCCAGGGGGCATGCGCCGTGTGACCTATGGCGAGCGTCTCGGCGATGGCATCGGAATAGGCGTCCCATTTCGCCAGCCCGTCCACGTCGATGCGGCTGAGCTTCCACTGCTTGAGCGGGTCCTTCTCCCGGTCGAGGAAACGGCGCAGCTGCTCCGCCCGGCCGATGTTGAGCCATATCTTCGTCAGCCGGATGCCGTCGTCGACCATCATCTGCTCGAAATCCGGCAGCTGTCGGAAGAAGGAGCGGCGCTCCTCCGGCGTGCAGAAGCGGAAAACATGCTCGACCACGCCGCGGTTGTACCACGAGCGGTCGAAGAGCCTGATCTCGCCCGCCGCCGGCAAGTGGTGGATGTAGCGCTGAAAATACCACTGTCCGGCCTCGCGCTCGGAGGGCTTCTGCAGTGCCACGACGCCCGCGATCCGCGGGTTGAGGTTCTCGCGCACCCGCTTGATCGAGCCGCCCTTGCCGGCGGCGTCGCGGCCCTCGAAGACGACAGCGACGCGTTCGCCCGTGTCGCGGACCCAGGCGTGGAACTTCACCAGTTCGACCTGAAGCGCCGCGAGTTGCGCCTTGTAGTCCTTCTTTCCCATCCGCGCGGCATAGGGATAGCCCTCGTCCAGAACGACGTCCTTCTTCGCCGCCTGGATCGCCTTGCGCACGCGCTCGGGCGCGTCCTTCTGGAAGTAGCGGCTTATGCCACTGTCGAACGGCTTCTTCAGGGAAGCGGTGGACATGGGACCTGCCTTTTCGATGTTATGGGCTTTGACATTAGGCGCGCCGGGCGCGGGACGCAATCACGGCCGCTCGACTGCCCGCGCCGCGGCGCGGTCGATCGCGGCGTCGACGGCATCGGGCATGGCGTGGTGGGGCATGTGGCCGATGCCTTCGAGCGCAGTCAGGTTGGCGCCGGGGATCTGACGCGACAGGGGTTCGGAATGGACACGCAGCGGCACGGTATCGTCGGCATCGCCGTGGACGATCTCGACGGGGACGTCGATCATGCCGTAACGGGGCACCTGCGCGCGGATCTCGTCCAGCAGGTTCGCGCGGTGAAGCGCGTTCGCGCGCATCGACATGCGGCGCAGCGTGAGGCCCGCGCCGATGTGGTCGTGGTAGCCCTCGGGCGGGGCTTGCGGCGCGAAGACGCCGTCGATCTGCTCGTGGACCACGCGTTCGGGCACCCAGGCGGTGATGAGCGGGACGACGAAACGCTGGCCGAGCGGGTGGGAGAGGACCGAATAGTAGGTGCCGAGGCCCGTGTCCCAAGGGTTCGAGGCAGCCGAGGACAGGACAAGCGCCGACAGCGCCTCGGGCCTGTGCACCGCCCAGGCGAGCGCGACGGCGCCGCCGTAGGAATGGCCGAAGACGATGGGCCGCTCCGCGCCGAGCGCCGCCGCCGCCCGTGACAGGAGTTCGGCCTGCCGGCGGATCGATGCACCCCGCGGGTCGATCCGTTCGGTATAGCCAAGACCCGGGCGGTCGAAGGCGATGACGCGAAAGCGGTCCTTGAGCCGGCCGACCATGTCGAAGGTGAAGTCGCGGACGTTGCCGCTCGCGCCATGGATCAGCACGAGGTCGGGGCCTTCGCCCTCCACGACGTAGTGCACCCGGTGTCCATCCACGGTCAGGAAATCGCCCGAGGGTGGCCATTCCGCATGGGCCTGGCGCTCGTGGCGGGCTGCCTTCCACATGGTCAGGCCCGCGACCGCAACCGCCGCGAGGAGAATCCAGAAGACCACCTTCACGGTGCGGTCCGCCAGTCCGTGCTGCTTTGCCCGATCTCGTCCACCTCGTAGGGCGTGGTCAGGTAGACCTCGGACACCCAGTTGCCGTAAAGCAGATGGGCGTGGCTGCGCCAGCGGTTGAGCGGCTTGCGCGCCGGGTCGTCGCCGGGGAAGTAGTTGACCGGCATCCGGATCGTCGCGCCCTCGACCTGTGCCGCCTGGAGGTCGCGGCGATATTCCTCGTCGAGCGTGCCGCTGTCGTATTCGAGATGGTTGAAGATATAGAGCGCCCGGTGGCCCGGGTCCTCCACCAAGGCGACACCGACCTCGTCTGAATGCAGCAGGACGGGCAGGCCCGCCGCCTCGATCTCGTCGCGGCGCATCTCGGTCCAGCGGCTCACGGGCATGACGAAGTCGTCGGAAAATCCCCTGAGATAAGGGCTTTCCGGAGCGAGGTTCATGTGACGGTAGCAACCGAAGCGCTTTTCCGGCAGAAGGTGCTTCTTCACGCCGTGGAAGTGGTGGATCATCGCCATTCCGCCCCAGCAGACGCCGAAGGTTGAATGAACGTGGGTTTGCGTCCAGTCGAAGACGCGGGTGAGTTCCTCCCAGTAGGTCACCTCCTCGAACTCCAGGTGCTCGATCGGTGCGCCGGTGATGACGAGGCCGTCGAACTTCTCTCCGCTCGCCTCCACCTCGCGGAAGGGGCGGTAGAAGGCCTCCATGTGATCGGGAGAGGTGTTGCGGCTCTCGTGGTCGCTCATGCGGATCAGCGAGAACTCAACCTGCAGCGGCGTCGCGCCGATCAGGCGAGCGAACTGCGTCTCGGTCTGGATCTTCTTGGGCATGAGGTTCAGGAGCGCGATCCGCAGCGGACGGATGTCCTGACGGTCCGCGGCGCGCCGGCCCATGACCATCACGCCCTCCGCGCGCAGGACGTCGAAGGCGGGCAGGGTGGAGGGCAGGCGGATGGGCATCGGTTCGTCGGACCTCGGGAAAGCGGCGAGCGGGTTACCTAGGCGGTCGCGGCATGCCTGCCAAGGGCGGCGGCGACCATGGCCACGGCGTCGGCCTCGTCGCGCACCGCGGCGACCTCGGCGGCGGTCACCGTCACGCCCCAGTTCCGCGCCATGGCGGCATAGAGCGGCGCGCGGTGGGCGAGCGCGCGGGCATAGGCGTGGCGCACGAAATCGTCGGGATCGACCGCATCCGGCCCGAGGCCCCGGTCGCGGCGGTATTCCTCCCAGAGCGGCAGCAGGAAGTCGGGATGGTAGTACATTGGCTTCGGCGCCGCGTCGAAGCGGCGGACAAGCTCCTCGGTGTGCTCCTCCGTGCCTTCGATCCAGACGAGGAGCGTGTGTTCCGCAAGCGTCCGCAGGACCTCGTCCCCCGGGTCCCCGGGGTTCACCACCTCGCAGATCGAGCCGCCCGTGTCGCAGACCACGTTCGGATAACCGTATATGTCGCGTGCGCGCGCGATGAAGGCCGGCGTGTCGAGGAGCGCGTTGATCTCGGCCCGGCGGTGCAGGTTCTGCCGTCGCATGTATTCCTCGAAGGGCAGGCCGCCCTTCGCGGGATCGCCCGGTTTGCCGAGGAATGTCGAGAGCGGCGCGAGGTTCCCGAAGGTGATGTTGGAGCCGATGTAGATCGAGTCCGACCGCAGCAGATCGGCGAGAAACGGCACCTGCATCGCCTGCCGCTTCAGGTTGTCGGTGATGTGCTCGCCCATGTAGGCGGTGCCGATGCGGTAGTCGATCGAGTAGTGGAACCAGTCCCCGTGCTCGCGCATGATCGCGGCGAGCCGCGTCTTGCCGAGGCCCGACATGCCGAAGACCGACAGTCGCTTCTCGGTCGCGGAGAGCCAGGCGTCGGGGCTGTCGTAGAGGAGGGGCATGAGCGCGGTCCGGACATCGATGGGCTGTCGCGTTCTGTTAACGCAGCAGGGCGCGGTGCAAAAGGGCGGCCGCAACGGCGGCGCACCGGCAGTGCGGAAGGGGTGCTACGTCAGGACCGGTTCGGGACCTCGCCACCGGTCAGGTGCCGACGGGCACGATCCGCCTTTCGGCGACACGGTTGCCGCCGTTCGGGTCCGGCTCGACCACGACGAGATCGCCATAGGTCATGGGCGGCTCTCCTGGCGGGCCCAGCAGGTCCCACAGGCCGCGCAGGTTCGGACGGTTGCCGATCCGGATCACGGTCCGTCCTGCCGCGCTCCTGACCACCCGCTCCTCCAGTCACGGAGTGCCGACGAATTGCATCTCCAGGTCGTGGGCCTCGGCAAGCGGGCGGGTGCTGCCGCGGAACGGGTCCGCGGCAACCGGTCGGGCTGGAGCCTTTGGCCGTCCCGCGCTGCGCCGCGTGTTCACCTTGGGCTGAGCACCGTCACGCCGACGTTACCCGCCCGCGCAAGGTCGGGGTCGAGCGTCATCGGCACGTATTCGCCCCGCCGCCAGAGCTCGCCCAGATCGTCGTAGTGGCGGCTGAGGGGATGGCCGGACTGGCCGGTGGCCGTGATGAACACGGAGCTTTCGGGGTCGGCGAAGTCGTAGACGCCGCGGTAGCCGGCCGCGTGGACGTTGGCGAAGGGCTCGGGCCCGTCGCCCGGGGTGGCCGCGCGCTGCAGCGTGAAATCCCCGCCGGAGGTCGGCTGGCGGATGTTCACCAGCCAGGAAAAGATCGCGGTATCGCCCAGGACCTCGTGGTCGTGATGCGCCTGGTGCGCCTCGCCCCAGCGCCAGGTCTCGAGGTTGGTGCCGTAGCGTTCCACCAGGTCCTGCAGCGCGTCGTCGAGCGCGAGACGGGCGATGTCCGTGCAGGTCTCGACGGCCGTCGAGCGCGCCACGTCGCACCATTGCGACGCACCGTTCACGTCGCGGAAAACGCGTTCGATGAAGACGGGCTCGACCTTCATGAACGCGTCGGCCAGCGGCCCGAGCTCGTCGCGGATCAGCCGCTGCTGCAGCGCGCGCATCCAGGCGGCGAAGATCAGCGGTTCGGGAAGGTGCTCGTTCATCTCGCCGTTCCATTCGGCGAGGAGTTCCAGCGCCTCCTGCCGGCGGCGGTCCGGCGTGCCCTCGGGTGCAGGCTCGGCGATGAACCACAGGTCGCGCGCCACGAGCGGCAGGACGTTGCGGGCCGCCGCCGAGACGGTGTCGAGCTGCGCCTCGATGAAGCTGTCGCGGGTATGCACCTGCCGGTCGCGCATCAGCCGCGTCAGCCGCGTGATGCGCTGCGTGTCGCCCCATTCGAAGCTCACGTGGAGCGGGAAGTCGCGGTCGACGATCTTGTTGTTCGTGTTGCCCAGAAGGCCGCCCTCGGGATCGGCGAAGGTGGGGTTGGCGAAATACTGCGTGACGCCGAGCCAGCGGTTCTCCTCGACCCAGCCGGGCGAGGGCATCCGCGCCTGCGTCTCGTGCCGCGTGGAGCGCCAGGGTGTGTGACCGATCACCTGCATCGCGATCCGCCCTTCGGCAGAGGCGAGCATCAGGTTCTGCGCGGGCGCCACGAAATCCTCGCCGGCCGCCAGCGCCGCCTCGATCGTCTGCGCGCGCATGAGCTTCAGGCCCGCCTGGACCGAGGTGTTCCGATCCGTCAGCGCCGTCCATGCCATGCTCATCACGTGGCCCGGCGGGGTGATCGTGGACAGGTCGTAATGGTTGCCCGGGATGACGGGGCCGTTTTCCGTCCGCCTCAGCGTGATCGTGACGGGCGCCTCGCCGGCGATCTCGATGATCTCGCGCTCGGTCTCGAACGCTGCCCAGCCGTCGGGGGTGCGATACTCTTCGGGAGCTTCCGGATTCAGCTCCTCGGCATAGAGGTCGATGTCGTCGAGATAGGTGGTGGTCAGGCCCCAGGCGAGCTGATCGGAGCGACCGACAAGGACGATGGGCAGGCCCGGGATCGTGCCGCCGATCACGTCGCCCGAGGAAAGCTCCATCCGCGCGAGGTACCAGATCGTGGGCGCGGAAAGGCCGAGGTGCGGGTCGTTGGCCAGGATCGCGCCGCCCGCGGCCGAGCGTTCCGCGGCGGCGGCGAAGGCATTGGAGGCTCCGGCGAGGCCATGGCCCAGCAAGTCGGGGTGCAGCGGGTGTCGCGGCGCGGGGGCGGATGCCGCGAAGCGGGGTAGCGGCGCGTCGAAAAGGCTCGCGTAATCCGCGAGGTCGACAGTTCCCTCGCCGGGCGCCTCGGGGAGGATGTCGGCCAGCCGGTCGGGATCGCCGAGCGCGAGCGAGGTGCGCGCGCGCAGGATCTCCTCTTCGTGATGGCCGGCGAGCTGCAGCGCCATCACGTTGAGCACTGCCAGCGAGTCCGCCGGCCGCCACGGCGCGATCTCGGGCTCGAACAGCAGGAGTTCGGGTGCGCCGCGGCCCATCGCCTCCTCGCCCACGAGACGCATCCACTGGTTCACGCCGTCGGAATAGGCCTGCAGCAGTTCGACGGTTTCGGCGTCGAGCGCATCGACCGAGGCGCGGGCATGGCCCGCGAGGTCGAGCCGCCGCAGCAGGTCGTCGATTTCGAGCGTCGCCGGGCCGAACAGCTCCGACAGCCGCCCCTGCGCGGTGCGTCGCAGCATCAGCATCTGCCACAACCGGTCCTGCGCATGGACGAAGCCCAGGCCGTAGAAGACGTCCGCGTCGCTCTGGCCGAATATGTGCGGGACGGCAGCGGTGTTGCGCACGATCTCCACGGGCGCGGAGATGCCCGTGACCTCCCAGTCGGCCTCGTAGTCGGGGATCGAGCGGGAGGCGATCCAGAACGCCAGCCCGGCGCCGACGACGCTCAGGACGACGGCGACGGTCACCAGACGCAGGAGCCAGCGCAGCAGGACGGACATGGAACCTCGGGGCGGGAAACGGCCTTCGGTCTACCCGCTCGCGGCCGAAATGCAAGGCCGGGCATGGCGCGCCGGCCGCGGTGACCTCACGGAATGATCCGCGTGTAGCGCGTGCCTTCGAGCGTGGCGCCCACGATCAGCCCCGCCTGCCCGTAGATCACGGCGATGACGGGGTCGAGGAGCGTCGTGGTGTCCACCCCGAGCGATGCGCCCGAGGCATTGACCGCGTAGCGGACGTTTGCGCCGGCCGACCAGCCGGGCGAGTTCCGGAAGTTCGCCAGCGCCTCTTCGGTCATGAAGAAGAGCGTGTGGGCGTATTGCTGCGCACCGATCTGCAGGCCGAAGGTGCCCGCGATGGCCGAGTAGTAGTCGACGGTCACGTCGTTCACGCGCAATGCGCCGCGCCCGTAGGTCCCGCCCACGCCGAAACCCGCCTGCGTGACGAGCGGCATGACCAGCATGCCCGCCGCGTCCTCGACGAGTTGCGCGGTGCCGGGAACCTCCTGCACCATGAAGTCGATGGCCGCGTCCACGCGGTCGTCGATCCGCTCCGCCGCGCCCGAGTTCACGCCGTTGCCGCAGGCCGCGAGGAGCGGAACGCTCCCGCCTGCGACGATGAATCCGCGTCTCGAATAGCTGCTCATGGCTGCCTCGCCTCTCTCTGCCCCGTCGGATGCATCACTGCCTGTCCGCGGTCGTTCGTCGCCGCGGATGCCGTGTCGGGACAATACGCGCCCCAAGCCGCCCTGTCATCCGTGAAAGCCACAACACATGCGGTTTTTTGCCGAGGCCGCCACTAGGAGTTGGGGCTCAATTGTTGAGGATCCGTGCAACGCGGGGCGCGAAATAGGTGAGAACGCCGTCGCAGCCCGCGCGCCGGAAGCACATCAGGCTCTCCAGCATCACGCGTTCGCCGTCGATCCATCCGTTCGCCGCGGCCGCCTGGATCATCGCGTATTCGCCCGAAACCTGGTATGCGTAGGTCGGTGCGCCGAACGCGTCCTTCACCGACCGGACCATGTCGAGATAGGGCTGGCCGGGCTTGACCATGACCATGTCGGCGCCCTCCGAGAGGTCCCGTTCGACGCAGCGCAGCGCCTCCTGCCGGTTGGCGGGATCGATCTGGTAGGTCTTCTTGTCGCCCTTGAGGGCTCCGCTCGCGCCAACCGCGTCGCGGAATGGGCCGTAGTAGGCCGAGGCGAACTTCGCGGCATAGGACATGATGGCGACGCCCGAATGCCCCTCGGCCTCGAGCGCCGTCCGGATCGCCCCGATGCGCCCGTCCATCATGTCGGACGGTCCCAGGATATCCGCCCCGGCCTCGGCCTGCCCGAGCGCCATTCTCACCAGCGCCTCCACCGTCTCGTCGTTGACGATCACGCCGTCGCGCACGATCCCGTCGTGCCCGTTGGCGTTGTAGGGGTCGAGCGCGATGTCGGTCATCACCGCGACCTCCGGCACCGCGTCCTTGATCGCGCGGATGGCGCGGTTGCACAGGTTGTCGGGGTTCCAGGCCTCCTCGCAGAGTTCCGTCTTGAGCGAGGGATCGGTGTAGGGAAACAGGCAGATCGCGGGAATGCCGAGGTTCCGTGCCTCGCGCGCCGCCTCCACGATCCGGTCGACCGAGCGGCGCACAACCCCGGGCATCGAGGTCACGGGCTCCTCCACGCCCTCGCCGTCGCGCACGAAGACCGGCCATATCAGGTCGTTCGGCGACAGCTCCGTCTCGCGGACGAGGTCGCGCAGGGCGGGCGTCGCGCGGGTGCGGCGGAAGCGGGTGGCGGGGAATGGGGCCTGGTTGGCGGGCATGTCGGGTCTCGCGTCGTCGCTTGGTCGCCCGAATGGGTGGCATGGGGCCAGCCCCGCGGCAAGGCGGCAAAGCGCGCGGGCCATCGCCTCTGGCATCCGGGAAGGGGCACGCCTATGGTGCGCGCGTCTAAGCAAGAAGCCTGCTCAAGGGGACGGCGGCCGCAGTGGATTTCCTCGATCTCGTGACCGAAGTGATCGACCTCAGGTCGTTCTCGAACCTGTGGTACTGG
>CAZUVG010000031.1:0-1742 GCA_964623765.1 uncultured Roseicyclus sp. | reverse complement strand
ATCGTGCTGGCGATGCTGTGGTCGACGATGTCCCACTGGACCATCGGGGTGCCCTGGCACATCGTGGCCCGCGCCCGCCGCGGGGACGAGCGCGCCCGGCGCGACATGCAGGCACTGGCCGAGATCAACGGCGAGCGTATCCTTGCCGTCACCGACGAGGCAGCGCCGGTTTTCGTCGCCGCGGGCGCCTTCCTCGCCACCGGGCTCGCCGTGACCGGATGGGCCTACATGGTCGAGTTCTGCCAGGCGCTGTTCCTGCTGGTCTTCCCGGCCATGCTGGTCGGGGGCCTGACGGTCGTGACCGCGCGGCGGCTCAGGGCGCAGGGCTACGACGACGTCGCCCGGACGCTGCGGCTGCACCGGCTCTACGTGCAGATGCTCGGCATCCTCTTCATCTTCCTAACGGCCTTCTGGGGGATGTACATGAACATCACGGTCGGCCCGCTCGGCTGAGCGTGCCGCGGATCGCACGGCAGCCTTGACACCGGGGCGCGGCAGCGTAGGTGAGGCGCGCCATGGCCGACACCTCCCCCGGAACTGACAGGACGACCGGAACGGGTTTTCGCCCCGCCGGCCACGTGCAGGCGGGCGGCGCGCCCGAGGGCTTCGACGCGCGCCTCGTCCTCGACGAACTGTCGCGCGGAGATGGGCCCGTGCTGCACGTGGCCCGCGACGACAAGCGCGCCGAGGCGATGGCAGCCGCGCTTGCCTTCTTCGACCCGGGCGTTGCCGTCCTGCGATTTCCGGGCTGGGACTGCCTGCCCTACGACCGTGTCTCGCCCAATCCCGGGATCTCGGCGGCCCGGATGGCCACGCTGGCCGCGCTCGCCCACGGGATGCATGGCCGTTTCGTCGTGCTGACGACCTTGAACGCCGCGACGCAATACATCCCGCCGCGCGACCTGCTGGCGTCCTCGGCCTTCACGGCGGAGGTGGGAGGCCGGATCGACGACGCCGAGTTGCGCGAGTTCCTCGTGCGCATGGGCTTCGTCCAGACGCCAACCGTGACCGAGCCCGGTGACTACGCGATCCGGGGCGGGATCATCGACCTCTGGCCCCCGGGGGAGGCGACGCCGGTCCGGCTGGACCTTTTCGGCGACGTGCTGGATGGCGCGCGGCGCTTCGACCCGGCGACCCAGCGCACGACGGAAAGCCTGAAGCGCGTCGAACTCGCGCCCGTCTCCGAGGTCATTCTCGACGAAGCAGCCGTCACCCGCTTCCGCCAGAACTACCGCATCGAGTTCGGCGCCGCCGGAACGGACGACCCGCTCTACGAGGCGATCAGCGCGGGGAGAAAGCCTCAGGGCGCCGAGCATTGGCTGCCGTTCTTCCATGAGCGGCTCGAAACGCTGTTCGACTACCTGCCGGGTGCGACGGTGACGCTCGACGACCAGTCCACGCCACAGCGTATCGCGCGTTGGGAGTCGATCGCCGACCAGTACGACACGCGCAGGACGGCACTGACGCAGAAAGGTCGACTCGACACGGTCTACAAGCCCGTGCCGCCCGACCAGATCTATCTCGACGAGGCGGCGTGGGATGCCGCCGTGGCCGACCGTCGCGTGGTGCAGTTCTCGCCCCTGGCGCAGTCGCCGGGGCCGGGCGTCATCGACGCCGGCGGGCGTGTGGGCCGCGACTTCGCGCCCGAACGCCAGAGTGAGAAAGTTAATCTTTTTGAAACACTCGCCGATTATGTTCGCGCGATGCGTGAACAACGCGCGGTCGTGATCGCCTCGTGGTCC
>CAZUVG010000030.1:0-14164 GCA_964623765.1 uncultured Roseicyclus sp. | reverse complement strand
CGCTCGAATCGTTCCATAGCTTTCACCCGCGACATCAACGCGGGTCCCTACGACGACTTCATCCAGACCGACGCCGCGATCAACAGCGGCAACTCGGGCGGCCCGCTCTTCGACGCGGCGGGTGACGTGATCGGGGTGAACACTGCGATCTTCTCGCCCACGGGCGGGAACGTCGGAATCGGCTTCGCCGTCCCGTCGAGCACGGCGCGAGCCATCGTGGAGGACCTGCAGGAGGACGGCACGGTCGAACGCGGCTGGCTCGGCGTGCAGATCCAGGGCGTCGACGCGGACCTTGCGACGGCGCTGGGCCTGGAGGAGCCGCAGGGCGTGCTGATCGCCGACGTGACCGCCGGGGGGCCGGCCGACACGGCCGGGCTCGCGCCCGGCGACGTGGTGTTGTCCATCGCTGGCGAGAGCTTCGAAGAGCCGCGGGAGCTATCCCGGGCGGTCGCGGACCTGCCACAGGGCGAGACCGTGACGGCCACGATCCTGCGCGACGGGGCGGAGCAGGAGATCGGGGTCACGATCGGCCTGCGCCCCGATCTCGTGGCGAGTGCCATGGAGCAGGACATGCCCGATGGCCCGGGACAGGACACCGGACCCCGCATCGGCGTCGCCGTCGCGCCGCTTACCCCGGAACTGCGCGCGCAGGCGGGCATCCCGGTCGAGGTCACCGGCGTCTTCGTGCAGGGCGTCGAACCCGCCGGCCCCGCCTCCGAGGCAGGAATCATGCCGGGCGACGTCATCGTCGAGGCAGCTGGAATGGATGTGGAAAGCGTCGACGCGCTCCGCGAGGCGGTCGCAGAGGCCGCCGGGACCGAGGGCCGGATGCTCGTCCGCCTCTTCCGCCGCCAGAGCTACGCCTTTGTCAGCGTGCAGGTGCCCCAGGACGGCTGACCGGGCACAACCCTTTCAGAATGGCGCCCGCATCGATTTGCCGGTGCGGGCGCTTGCTTCATTCGGCGTCCGGTCGCCGGAGAAACTCCCGGCTCAGTTCGGCGATCCGACCGGGCTTTTCCACGTGCAGATAATGCCCGGCGTCGATCAGGACGACATCGCCACCCGTTGTCTCGGCGTAGTTTGTCACGGCCTCGATCCATGCCTCGGGCTGCGTGTCCGACACGAAGGCGTTGAAAGGCACTGCCGGCGGTCCTTCGACGCGCGCAAGCGCCGCGTTCGCCGCCAACGCGCGGGCTTCGGCCCACATGTCTGGCGTGTTGGTGCGCCGCATGAAGATCGCTTCCGCGGCGGCTGCCTCCTCCTCCGACAGGCGCCCCTCGATCATGGCCGGGAAGTTCTCGGCAAAGACATCGGGACCCGAGCGCATCAGTCCGCTGCGTGCGAGGAAGGTGATGACGGGCGACAGCGTGGCGCCGTCGCCCGTGCGTTCAAGATAACCCGGCACGAGGGGATCGAGCCCGACAACCGCCTCGATCTCGTCGGGATGACGATTGGCCCAGAGTGCTGTCTCCAGCCCCGCGAGCGAATGCGGGAAGAGGACGTAAGGCGGGCTCTCGCCTGCCCGGGCGAGGGCTGTCCGCGTCTCCTGCAGCACGGTCTCAAGGTCGCGGGGGCGGTCGGAGATGTCGCTCCAGCCGTAGCCAGCACGTTCGACGACGGCGACGCGGAAATTGTCGGAAAGGCGCCCAAGCAGCGGGAGGAAGTCATAGAAGGGCGAGGCCGTCCCGTGGCCCGACAGGAAGACGAGCGTGGGCACGCCTTCACCCTCCGCGAACACGTGCACAAGGCCCCTGTTTGCTTCGGGCGACGGGCCGACGGATACCTGCACCCCCGGCGCCGGATGGGCGCTTCGCTCCGCTTCCACGAGGTGCCGATGTTCAAGGTAGCTTCCGCCAAGCACGAGCGTGACGCCCGCTGCACCAACGGTCAGGGCGCCAAGAACCGCCATCTTGAGCAGGTTCGCCATCATGGCCCCGTTGTCTCAAATCCCGCCGAAAGACCCGTCGCGGCGTCCGGATCGAAAAAGCGTCGCCCCCGCGCTTTATTGCGAAGGCGTCATGTGCGTGTTTCTCAAGGAGCCTTCGGTGCCGAACTCAGGCCGCCTCGGGCGCGTTCGCTCCGATGAACCAGGCGTCCTTGTCCACCGCGCGGCTCACTTCGGTGAACAGGTCGGCGGTGTCCTCGTCGCCGGCCTTTTCCGCCACCTCGATCGCCTCGCGCAGGGCTCCGCCGACCTCCATGAACCGGCTCTTGAGGTGCTCGATGTGCTCCCCGATCTCGGTCATCTCCAGCGGATAGGCCTCGAGCGTCGTTTTCTCGGCTGCGAACTCCACGGTGCCCTTGGCATGGCCGCCGAGGATCACGGCGCGCTCGGCCATGGTGTCGGAGCTTTCGCGCAGGCGCTCGGCCACGTCGTCGAGCAGTTCGTGCACGCCGATGAAGCCGCGGCCCTTCAGGTTCCAGTGCGCCTGCTTTACCGCGAGCGTCAGGCTTATCGTGTTCACGAGATTGGCGTTCAGCAGATCAACCACCTGCGAGCGGGCATCCTGGTTCAGGGCTCCGGCGAAATTCGTGGGCATGTCATCCCTCCTTCTTCGGGTTTGTGTCTTCACCGTACCAATTCATCCCGGGCTCAAGGGTTCCAGCGAGCGGCCCCCTGCGACATCACTCCTCCCGGAACCGCTTGCCGAGATCGTCGAGCCCGTCGCGGACCAGCACGAAGAGGAGGTGATCGCCCTCTTTCAGCTCGGTGTCGTCTTCGACGAAGCATTCCTCCTCGTCGCGGGTCAGGGCCACGACGCGGACATTCTCCGGCAGGTCGACCTCGCCGAAGGTCCGGCCCGCCATCCGCGGGGGGACGTGGACGCGCTTGAGCGCCAGTTCGCGCGTGAGCGCGGTGTCGTGGTCGAGCTCGGCGCGGTCCTGCAGCGCCTCGGCGAAGTCCCGCGCGACGGTCGCGTGCGGGTTGATTACGTCCTCGAGTTCCAGTTCGTGGCAGACTTTCAGAAGCTCCGAGGACATGATCTGCGGCACCACGCGCCCGAAGCCGACGGAGCGGGCCACGAGGGCCGCGAGGATGTTGTCCTCGGACGCGTTGGTCATGGCGACGAAAACGTCGTTCCCGTCGCGGTAGGCCTCGCGGAGCGTCGTCGGCATTGTGCCGTCGCCCTCCAGCATCCCGCAGTCGAGCCGTTCGGCGAGATCCTCCAGCCGCTCGCGCGAGCGGTCGATGACGACCACCTCGTGGCCTTCCTCGATAAGGGTGTCGGCAATGGCCTCGCCGAAGCGGGAGGCGCCGAGGATGACGATGCGCATTGGTCCTACTCCTGGCGGTTCATCTCTTGATCCAGCTGCGGGGCGCGAAAAGCAGAAGGACGGCAATGAATTCCAGCCGTCCCAGCCACATCGCGAAGGTGACGGAGAGTTTCAGGTCGGGTTCGAGACCGGGGCCAACGATGCCCGTCGACAGGCCCACCGTGGACAGCGCCGAGACGGTCTCGGTCAGGGCGGGGAGCGCGGGGTAGCCGTGGGCGAGGAAGTGAAGCCACAACAGGAGCATCGCGCAGAGATAGATGAAGAGAAGCGCCAGGAGGCCCGCAAGCGTCCGCACCTCCACCGGTTCGCCGTCGTGGCGCAGCGGCGCCACGGCGTGCGGCGGCAGGCGCGGGCGGCGGAAGGCATGGCGGAAGGCGTCGGCCATGATGCCGAGCCGCGCGAGTTTCAGGCCCCCCGCGGTCGAGCCGACGTCGCCGCCTGCCACCATGGCCACGACGATGAGGAGAAGGACCGGCCCGGGGGCAGGCAGGGGGCCGGTGGAGAAACCCGTGGTCGTCAGCCCGGAGATGACGTTCAGGATACCCTCGTAGGCCCCCTCGAGATCCATGTCGCCGCCCGGCATCGCCAGCGCGAGGTAGGCGGCGCAGACGGCGACGAGCGCCAGGAAGACGCGGCGGGCGGACCCGAGTTCCCACGCCTCGCGCAGCTTGCCCTGCAGGATCAGCACGAAGGTCAGGAGCGACATGGCGCCGAGGACACAGGTCAGCATCACGAGTCCCTGCGCGAGCGGCCCGTAGGAGGCGAGGCTGTCGGCCCGCGGCGAGAAGCCCGCCGTCGAGATGGCGGTGAGCGTCAACAGGACGCCCTCGATCCATCCCGGCAGGACGATGGCGTTGATCGCCCCCATGACGACGGTGAGGCCCACGTAGACGCCCAGCAGCTGCTGCGCCTGCCGCCGGGTGGATGCGATCCTGTCGCCCTGGTCGATCCCGGCCTGCCCGAGCTTCTTCGCCGGAAGGCCCGAAGGCAGCAGGAGGGCCAGCACGGCCGTCGCGATCACGAGGCCGCCGCACCACTGTGTCCAGGCGCGCAGGGCGTGGCCCGCGAGCGGCCAGTTCTCGGCGTTCGCGGCGACGCTGAGACCCGTGGTCGTCGCCCCGCTCATCGCCTCGAAGAGCGCATCGAGCGGCGGCATGCCGAGCGCCATGAAGGCCGGCACGAGGATCAGCGCGCTCAGCCCGAAGACGACGGCGACTCCAAGAATCGCCTCGATCGCGCGCAGGTCCCCGGGCAGGGGGTGCGCCCGGGTGGCGGCGTAGATCGCGGCTGATGCCGCGGCGGGTATGGCGAGGGTGGCGGCGAAGATCCACTCCGCCTCCAGCGCGCCACAGATCGCGGGCGGCAGGCAGAGAACGGCGAAGATCGGCGCGTGCTTGGCCAGCGTCAGTGCAAGGACGTCAGGGCGCGCGCCCTGCGCGATCGCCTCCGATCCCTCGCGGAACATCGCCGCCCGTTTCACGCGCATGGGGCAAGGCAGGCCGCCGGACCCGGCGGCCGCATCTGGAGAGGCGGGCGGCGCATGGCGGGTGAACGCGGGGCGGCTCCTTCCGGTTCCCGCACAGGCTGACGCCGGAACCCGGACTGCGGCGGAACGTTGGACGGAACGGGCACCATGACGAAGCAAGCAGGAGGAGACGATGGCAGAGCGACACCGCTCGAAGGACGGATCGAGGGACAGCGACAGGACCCACGGTGAACCCGGCGCGGCATCCCATGGCGGGCGTGCCGGAGGCCGATTGTCGCGCCAGATCGGCTCGCGCGACGAACAGAAGCGCGCGGTCGAGCGGCCCGCGGGCGTGACCCGCGTGCGCAAGTCGGACGAGAAGGACAAGGAGGACGACGATGGATAGGGCAGCGCGCAGATCGGGACTGCCGCAGGAGGCCTGGGTCGTCATCGCCGACGGCGAGAAGGCGCTGTTCCTTGTCAATCACGGCGACGGGGAGGACATGAACCTCGACGTTCGCCGCCGCGAGGATCATGAGAACCCGGATGCCAAGGAATGGGCGACGGACCGGCCCGGCCGATTCAACGACGGCCCCGCGCCGCAGCGCTCGGCGGTCGAGGAGACGGACTGGCACGAGCTGGAGAAGGAGCGCTTCGCCTCGGATCTCGCCGACATCCTTTACAAGGACGCTCATGCCGGTCGTTTCCGCCACCTCGTCGTGATGGCGAGCCGGCCGGTGCTCAGCACCCTCCGCAAGGAACTGCACAAGGAGGTCGAGGACCGTATCATCCTCGAGGTGCCGAAAGTGCTGACGAACCATCCCGTCGACGAGATCGAGGTGATCCTGACGGACGCGCTGAAACATCAGCACTGACCGCCGCAACCTTGGCACGGGCCAACGAAGAAGCGGCCGCACCGGGAATGGCGCGGCCGCTTTCTCTCGACTCAAGTCACCCGGCCGTCTCGCGTCGGGTCGGGCAGGTCACTCCCAGAAACCCTCGTCGATGTCCGGCAGCGCCTCGAGGTCCTCCTCGTTCAGGCGCGTCACGTAGGCGTAGGACGCATCGTCCGCGGCCACGAGGTTCAGATCGCCGACCTCGACCAGCACGTGCTTGTCGCCGATGTCGAGAAAGCCGCCGATCTCGGCCACGATGCCGATGACCTGGCCGTTCCGGTCGAGGACCACGTCCTCGATCTCTCCGATCCGGTTCCAGTCGGTGCCGATGCCATCATAGGTATAGTCGGCGTCCCAGCCTTCGTCGTCGGCCTCGTTCGTGGTGTAGACGTTGCCACCCGTGATGTCGCGGGTGCGGATCAGGTCGGCGCTGTCCCAGCCGCCCGAGCCGATGGTCATGCCGTCGCCGACCTCCTGCGCGAAGGCCGCGGGCGCGGCGATCAGGGCGGCTGCTGCGGTGGTTGCCAGGAATTTCATCTCGGTCCTCCTTCGGGTCCGTTTCGGTGTGTCCGGTGAACGGCCCGGGATCGAAGCAAGTTCCGCCTGACGCTGCGGCCGCCCCGTCCTTCGCCGCGATGCTTCGGGTCTTCTTCGGGGCCTTCGACTTCTTCCTCGCGGGCCGCCGCGACGTCCACGGGTGCACGGAGGCCGGACTGACGCATGTTGAGTCCGACATGCTCCTGCAACCGGAGCGCCGCGTTTCGCGCCACTTCCTGACGGTCACGCCGATCAACACGGGTTTCGGCGTCGGCGTCGCGATGATGCTGATCGGCCTGCCGCAGCCCGCGCTCGGGGGATCGCGGCCTTCGCGGTCGCAGTCATCGCGAGATGTACCGGGCTCAACATGATGGAAGGGCAGTCCGTCACGCCGAGGCTCGTGGGGCGGAACATGCGTGTCCACCCGCTCCTCGTGTTCGTCTCGCTCGTCTTCTGGCTGTGGCTTTGGGATCCGGCAGGAAGAATCGTGGCGACGCCGCGTCTCGTCTGGTGGCTCGACATCCTCGGCCATCTCACCCGTGAATCGGAGGCGCCGGACGAGGATGGCGGCCGGAAGCGGATGGGTCTCAGTCAGCGTCGCAAGGCGCGCAGGCATCGGCCTTGACCGCGCCGCGCTCGCCGCGTGGGCGGTCGGGACCCACGGTGCTGTCCATCGCTGTCTGTGCTTCCAGTTCGGCGTCGATCATGCCGCCCAGAAGCACGACGAAGGACGAGATCCACAGCCACAGCAGCAGAATGATCACGCCGCCGAGCGCCCCGAATGTCTCGTTGTAGGCGCCCAGCGTCTCGACGTACCAGCCGAAGGCCGCCGTCGCCGCGACCCAGAGAAGGCAGGCGATGATGCCCCCGGGCGACAGCCAGCGCCACCGCGCGTTCCGCCGCGATGGCCCGTAGCGGTAGAGCACGGTGAAGGCCCCAGCCGCGACCGCGATGAGGAGCGGCCAGCGCAATGCTTCGGTCACGTCGCGCAGGTTCGACACCCCGCCCACGAGAGACAGGGCAACCGGGATCACGGCCACGATGGTGAAGGTCAGGACGAGCACCGCGATCAGGAACAGCGTCAGCACGATGTTGAGCGCCGTGAGCGCGAGAATGTTGCGCTCCTCGGTCTCGCCGTAGACGAGGTTGAGGCCGGCCACGAGATTGCCCACGCCCCGGCTCGCCGAGAACAGCGTCAGCGCGAGCGCGCCGAGGGCCGCGAGGCTGAGCCCGCCTGTTTCCGCGGCGGCGACCTCGTTCACCTGGTCGGTGAGGATCGCGCGTGCCGAGGGGGGCAGGGCGGAGAGCGTGGTTCCGATCTCGTCGGCCACGGTGGCGGGATCTACCACGAGCCCCGCCACCGCCACGAGTGCCGCCATGCCCGGGAAAAGGGCGAGCAGCCCAAAGAAGGCGATGCCCGCGGCCACGAGGCCCACGCGGTCAGGTCCAAGCCGCGCGAAGACGCGTTGCCCGGCCTCCCAGTAGCCGCGCCAGCCCATGCCTGTCGGGCTACGCGCTCGCATGCCGCGGCCGTCTGCGGGGGGGACGTCTGCACTGTCATGTCCATCGCCTGTGGCTTCGGTCACGCTGGCATCCTCGGGTACCCAATCGGTTCAGGGGAAACGCGGATGAAACGGGGCAGGTTCCGGCCGCGCGCAACGCACGGCACATTCTGGCCCGTCCCGGGCATCTCGAGCCGAAGGTCCGGAGAAACGAAAGCGCCCCCGGCCGAGGGGACGGGCCGGGGGCGCTCTGGCAGCATCCGCCGAAGGGGACGGATCAGCCGATGCTGCCAACCTTCTGCCGCTTCGCCTCGTCCTTCGCAGCACCGGAGACGCGGCGCGCCGGGTCGTCCTCCTCGGGGGGGCCGCTTTCCAGCGTGTCCTTCACGGCAGACTTGCCCTCGGCCACTGCCGCCTCGGCGACATGGCGATACTTGGCGAGTTCCTCGCGGAAGACGTGGTCCGCCTCGTCCATGAGGCTGTCGCGGTAGGCCCCGATGGCGTGGTTCTCGGCCGAAGTCCGCGGCAGGGCGGCACCGATGGCGGCTCCGATTCCGAGCGCGAGCGCCCCCAGCATCAGTGGATTCTCGCGCGCGGTGTGTCGAGCGTAATCGGCCGAATGGCGCAACTGCCGCTCTACCTCGTGCTGGGCCTCGATGGCGGCGAGCCGCGCGCGAACGACGCGGCGGCGCGCCTCGTCGGGCATCATGTCGAGCCCGTCGTTCAGACGCTCGCGCAGGGCGCGGGCCGTGCCGCGGACGCTGTTGCGCATCCCCCGTCCGGCTGTCGCGCCGGCCGAGCGGTCGTGCGGATGGATTGCAGGATCGTGCATCAGGGGGTCTCCTTGCGTTGCGCTGCGGGCGGCCGCGCGCTCGGCGGCGGCCATGCGATCGTCGAATTCGGCCATCCGCGGCTCCGGCGCCGCGAAACCGGGGGCGGTGGGCCGCACCCTCGGGTCGTAGTCGGCGTGGGAGGGGCCGAAATCGTCCTCCCCGGCGGGCTGCCGCGTGGCGCGGGCCTGGCGCGGGCCTTCGTGGCCGTCGTCGCTCCCGGTGCGCGCCATCCCGGCGGCAAGCATCGTCAGCCCCGTGCCAATCAGCCCCATCGCCAGCGGATTGTGCCGCGCGGTCTCCATCGCCCGGCCCCCCTCGCGCTGGAGGAGGTCGGCGGCGCGCCCGACGATGTGCTCGGGCGAAAGGTGCCGGTCGAGCGCCTCGAGCGTCGCCCTGAGGTCGTCGCGGGTGTGTTCGATGTCGCGCTGGATGTCGTCGGGCCTCCGGTCAGTCATGTTGCGCCTCCTGATGGCCGCGGCGGAACAACGCCGCATCCTTGCGCAGTTCCCGCTGCGAGCGGTCGGGCGCGATGCTCGACAGCTTCAGGTCGTTCATGCCTTTCGCAGCCAGGATGATCGCAATCAGAGCGCCCGCGCCGCCGACGATAAGCGCGGCCCACCCGGCATCGATCCCGGCCGCCGCGATCGCGGCCACGGCCGCTGCGGCAAGCACGTCGAGCGCCGTAAGCGCCAGAACCACCGCGAGCACGAGCAGCACCACTGCCATGCGTGCGCGGGAGAGGTTCTGCGCCACTTCCGACCGGGCAAGATCGAACTCCATGCGCATGAGTTCGGTCACCTGGCGGAGGATGTCGCCGAGGATGTCGACGGTGCGCTGACGCTCGTCCTCGCCCTCGGAACGGGTCGCCATCACGCGGTCCTCCACGGATCGTCGTCCCGCGGCTCGGCGCCATGGATGCGCGACCGGTAAGAACGGCGATCATGTGCGTGATCGGCCCGTTCGGAGGCCTTCAACATGCGTGCGGCGGCGAAGCCCAGCAAAGCGGCGCCGCCGAAGAAGACAAGCGGCTGGCGGCGTGCGAAATCCGCGAGGTCGTCGGCCATGCCGCCCAGATCGGCGTCGCGAATCGTCCGTGCGGCCTGGTCGATCCTGTCTGCGAAAGCATCCGTGGCTTCGCGGGCGTAGCTGTCCTCCTCGAACGCTTCTCCGGCCTCGCGAACGCGCTCCGCACGCTCCCTGGCGGTTTCGGCGGCGGTCTCGCGGGCATTCTGCGCCTCGCTGGTCGCACGTTCCTTCGCGGTGTCGAGCATCGAGTCGTCGTCGCCCGACCTGCCCCCTGTGCCGCCGGACGCCCCGTTTCCGGCCGGGCCGGCGCCGTAATCGGGCGTGGGTGCGACGGTGCGGCGATCGGCCGGCGCGGCCTGCCCGCCCTTGCCGTCGCCGCCGTCGGTCTTGGTCTGGTCCGCCTTGGCCATGAATGCGTCCTCCTCGTGCAGCCGGCGTCCGCCACGGTCCGCGGCGGCGTCGGGATTGTCCGTTCAGTCATTGGGCAAACCGCGGCCAGCGTCGTTGGTTCCCTCAATCGCCGCGCAGCGCCGCGACGTAATCCGCCAGCACCGAGCGCTGGCGGCGCAGCAGGTCCCGGATCCCGGGATGGTCCGAGGACGCCGCGATGGCCGCATCGTAGGCGGCGGCGAGGCGCTCCTCGTCCGACACGATCCGTGCAAGGTCGGGCCGCCCCGCCCGTCGCGCGGGCGAGGTATCGAGAACGGTCCTGACCGCTGCTGCCATGGCGCCACGGTCCTCGGGCCTGCCACCCATGACCTCGACCTCGTCGAGCAACTCGGCCAGGTGCGCCTCGTGGATCGCGGCGAGACGGCCGACCGGTTCGCCGGCGTCGTCATTTGTCTCGGCCGCGCGTCCTTGGTGCCTGACCGTCCGGGCGATTTCCTCGGCCAGCTGCGACAGTGCCGCTGTCGGGTCACGGGTATCGACCGGCATGGCTTTGTCCTCCCGGGAAAGGGTGTGCGGCCCGAACGTGCGGCCGCGCCGGGGAGTTCCGGGGTCATTGACGAAGACAGAAGTCAGTTTCGGCGGTTGGCCGCGCGCGCAACATTCGGCGCGACCCACTGTTCCTGATAGGAAAACACTGGTCTGACCCGACCGGAAAAAAATATCCGAAGACAGGGAACCGCCAGCCCGACTGCCGGTTGGTCAGGTGTCGATGCTACTTGTCCCTCGGCATCGGCATCGCGGGCGGCCAAAGGTGTTCCAAGGTCTGCCCGCGTCACGTTACTTCCCCGTCTGGCCGGGAGCTTCGGCTCCCGGTCATTTTTTTGCGGTCGTCGAAGTCCGGGGCGGGGCTGCGGCCCGGGCTCAGTGTCCGCCCGCTTCGGGGTGGAACCTCAGCGTCAGCCGGTGCTGCCTCGCATCTTCCTCGACCGTCAGGTCGCCGCCCAGCTGCCCGGCGAAGGCCTCGATCAGGCGCGCCCCGAGGGTGGAGCCGTCCACCGCGTTGGTGAACACGCGGTCCGGGCCCCGGCTGTTGGCGGTGGTGAACACGATCTCCCCCGAGATACCGTCGTGCCAGAGCGCGACGAGGATCTGCAGCGGTTCGCCCGCCGCGCGCCCCAGATGCTTGGCCGCGTTCGTGACGGCCTCCGTCACCAGCAGCGACAACGGTACGACGCGGTCGGGATCGAGGCGGACGGGGTGGAGATCGACCGTCACCTCGGCCCCCAGTCGGCGCGGCAGCGCAAACTCGAGGACGCCGTCGACCAGTTCCGACAGCAGCAGGTCGGCGCGCACGGAATCGACCTGATCGCCCGAGTAGAGCGCCTTGTGGATCTTGGACAGGCTCATCACGCGCTCCTGCACGCGCGCGAGGATTTGCCGGGCCTCGGGCGCCTCGACCGTGCGGATCTGCATGTTGAGGATAGAGGCGATGAGCTGCAGGTTGTTCTTCACCCGGTGGTGGACCTCCCGCAGTAACAGCTCCTTCTCGCGCATGTTCTGCTGCATCGTTGCGCGGTCGGCGGCGATACGGTCGACCATCGCGTTGTAGCTCTCGGCAATGGTGGCGATTTCGTGGGGCGCGTCCGGGCGCACGACGACGTGCCTGCCCTGCCGGTCCCAACGGAACCCGCGCATCCGCAGCGACAGCCGGTCGAGGTTGCGAAGGACGAGCTGGTCGACCGCGAGATAGGCCACGAGGAGGCTCGCCAGCCACATCAGGATCGGGAAGACCGGCGCCATCCAGCCGCCGAAGAACGGCGCCGAGAGCCTCTGTCCCGAGTCTTCCCAGACCCCCGCGACGTAGATCCAGTCCTCGATGAGCGGGACCAGCGCGACCGATTTGGCGCCGTCCGTCGTTTCCGCGTGGAAGAAGCGGCCGCTGTCGGGAATGTCGAGTGCGTCGGGCCGGAGGCCGGCGCCGAGAACCCGGGAGGCGCCGTCCGCGTCCCTTGCCGAGGCCAGCCGGGCACCGTCCGGCGCGACAAGGGCGAGCATGACTTCCTCGGTGCTCGCCTCGAGCAGGGCCTCGGTCAGCCATTCCGGCGTCGAGACCGCCTGGGCACCCAGCAAGGCGCCGGTCTCGGGGTCGTTGATCGGAACGAATGCAACGAGGACGGGCTGCCGCGAGATGTGACCCATTCGGCTGACGAAGGCGCGCGGGCGGGGGTCGGCAGAGAAGCTGGCCCAGGTCTCGGTCTCTGCGTATTCGACGACCTCGCCCGTGTTGGTGCAGGACATCGTGCCATCCGCCGAGACGAAGCCCGCGAAGGAATAGTCGATATGTGTGAGGATGAAATGCTCCATCACGGCGGTACACTCGGGAGTCCCTGGTCCGGCCCGGTAGGCCGCCACGCCCAGCCCCTCGGCAGCGCCGAAGGCGCGCTGCAGGATGCCCTCGAGCTTGCTTGCCGCTCCGACCGTGCGTGCCAGAACGTCGCGTTCGGCCAGCCGCTGCGCCTCGTGGATGACGCGCGAGGTCTGGTAGACCGCGACCGCGCCGATCGGCAGGAGCGCCAGCGTCAGGAACAGGATGATCCGCGTCCGGAGCGAGCCGAACGCCAACCGCCAGGTCGACCTGTCATCGTCCATCGGTCGCTACCCCGTCCCCCTTCCGAGGTGTCCGGCGCCGTCGGCATCCGTCCCTTCGATGCTGACCGGCACTCCCCTCACCCGGCGGGCGGTGCGTTCACCACTCCCAGCGTCGCCGCGTCCGTCAACTCCATGCTGTCGCTGTCGTCGAGGTGCATGAGCTCTGCCAGGCGCTTGCGCCCGCGGTTGGCGCGGCTCTTGATCGTGCCGACCGCGCAATTGCACATTTCCGCCGCCTCCTCGTAGGAGAAGCCTGATGCGCCCACGAGGATCAGTGCCTCGCGCTGTTCGGCCGGCAGCCGGGCGAAGGCGTCGCGGAAGTCGCTCATCGCCAGCCGCCCGTCGTGGTCGGGCTTCTCCGACAGCTGCGCGGCGTATTCGCCGTCGCCGTCCGACACCTCGCGGCCGCGCTTGCGATGCAGCGAATAGTAGGTGTTGCGCAGGATCGTGAAAAGCCACGCGCGCAGGTTTGTTCCCGGCTCGAACTTGTCGATGTTCGACCATGCCTTGACGATCGTGTCCTGCACGATGTCGTCGGCCGTAGCACTGTTTCGAGACAGCGACATGGCGAAGGCCCGGAGCGCCGGCAGGTGTTCCACGATTTCCTCACGGGGATCAGTGGTCATCGTGGTCCTTTTCCGCGGGTTGCGCCTGGGATTCCTTCAATTGCCGGATCAGCTCCCTGAATTTTTCCGGGATGCCGTCCTGTAGCGCCTCGTCGTAGACGCGGCGGAGGTTCTCGTCGATTTGCTGGTTCACGGGGGACTTGCTCTGGTCTTTTGCCATCTGGTTTGTGCTTTGGGCCGGCCTGAAAAAAAATCACACGTGGATGGAACCACTGCCGCGCAGATCGGTTCCATAAAAAATTGCGTGGGAGTGACGAAGGTGGACAAGAAGGTGGACAAGACGACCGAAAATGGCGACCTCGCCGACCGGCTCGGCCGCGAGATTCCCTTTCTGCGCAGGTATGCGCGCGCGCTGACAGGCTCGCAGGAAGGGGGGGATCGCTACGCCGGGCTCGCCCTCGAGGCGATCGTGAGCGACCCTTCCGTCGTGGATGCGAAGAAACCGATGAAGATCGAACTCTTCCGCGTGTTCCACGAGATCTGGACGAGTTCCGGGGCCCTCGTCGAGGAACCCGACGCGCCCGACCGCCTGCTGGAGCAGCGCGCGCAGTGGCGGCTCGCGGGACTCAGCGCAAACTCGCGCGAGGCGCTCCTGCTCAGCGCCATCGAGGGCTTCCCCGTCCCGGCCGTCGCGCAGATCCTGTCCGTGTCGACCGGCGAGGCCGAGGAGTTGATCGACCGCGCCCGCGACGAGATGGGCAGGATGGTCACGGGCGACGTCCTGATCATCGAGGACGAGGCGATCATCGCCATGGACCTCCATGCCATAGTGGAGGGCATGGGCCACACCGTCTGCGACATCGCCCGCACGCGCGACGGCGCGGTGCGGCTGGGGGAGGCGAACCGGCCCGACCTGATCCTCGCCGACATCCAGCTGGCCGACAAGTCGTCGGGAATCGACGCGGTGAACGACCTGCTGAAGACGCTCGGCGACGTCCCGGTGATCTTCATCACCGCCTTCCCC
>CAZUVG010000029.1:0-14182 GCA_964623765.1 uncultured Roseicyclus sp. | reverse complement strand
CCAGCGTCACGGGCACCACGTTCCGCGCTGCTGCTGCCTGCACGTGGCGGCCGGTCGCCACGGAGCCGGTGAAGGAGACATGGCCGATGCCGGGATGGGCCGAGAGCGCCGCCCCAGCCTCTGCGCCGAGGCCCGGCACGACGTTGATCGCGCCGTCGGGAAAACCCGCCAGCCGCGCCAGATCGCCGAAGGCGAGCGCCGTGAGACAGGCCTCCTCCGCCGGTTTGAGGACGCAAGCGTTGCCCATGGCGAGGGCCGCACCGAGAGACCGGCCAATGATCTGCATCGGGTAGTTCCAGGGCACGATGTGGCCCGTCACGCCGATGGGCTCGCGCAGGGTGTAGACGGTAAAACCCTGCTGGAAGGGGATCGTCTCGCCCATGACCTTGTCGGCGGCGCCCGCGTAGAACTCGCAATAGCGGGCGAGCGCCGCGACGTCGGACCATGCCTGCGCGAACGGCTTGCCCACGTCGGTGGCCTCCATCTCCGCAAGCGCGTCGGCGTGGTCGAGAACGAGCTGCCCGAGCCGCGCGAGGAGCCGCCCGCGCTCCGCCGCCGTCAGGGTGCCCCAGGTTCCGGAAAGCGCCTTGCGCGCCGCCTCCACGGCGGCGTCGATGTCCTCGGCCCCGCCGCGCGCGATGCGGCCGATCTCCCGCCCGGTCGAGGGATCGACGACGGGTAGCGTGTCGCCCGAGGCGCCGGGATGCCAGCGCCCGCCGATGAAGACCTTGTCGGTCTCGAACCACGGTTGCATGTGCTCTTCCTTTCTTCAGGACGCGAGGTCGAGCCTCGGCGCGGCGGCCAGAAGCGCCCGGGTGTATGCGTGTTGCGGCTCGGCGAAGACGGCCTCGGTCTCGCCGGTCTCGACGAAGCGGCCCGCCTGCATGACCATCACCCGGTCGGTGATGGCGCGCACCACGGTCAGGTCGTGGGAGACGAAGAGGTAGGACAAGCCGTAGGCGTCCTGAAGCTCCACGAGAAGATCCAGGATTCGCGCGCGCACCGACACGTCGAGCGCCGAGACGGCCTCGTCGAGCACGATGACCCGGGGGCGCGTGATCAGCGCGCGGGCAATGGCGATGCGCTGCCGCTGCCCGCCGGAGAACTCGTGGGGATACTTGTCGATCGCGTCGCGCGCCAGGTGGACGGCCGCCAGCGCCTCGGCCACGCGGTCCCGCCGTTCCGAGCGGGAAGGCTGCCGGTCGAGCAGGTGGAAGGGTTCCGCGACGAGATGCTCGACCCGCCAGCGGGGATTGAAGCTGCCGTAGGGATCCTGGAACACGACCTGGATTCCTGCGCGTAGCCCGCGCGGCATCTGGGGGACGATCGATTGCCCGAAAAGCCGGATCTCTCCGCCCTGCACCGGGTCGAGGCCGAGGATCGTGCGCGTCAGCGTGGACTTCCCGCAGCCCGACTCGCCCACGAGGCCGAGCGACTCGCTTTCCCGCAGCGTGAAGGAGACGCCGTCCACGGCGACGACGGGCGGCCCCCGGCGGAAGCCGTCGCGGCGGCCCGGATACTCGCGGCGGACGTCCTCGACCTCCAGCAGCGGTTCGTGGCGCGGCGCGGCGGCACGGTGCGGCACGTGGGACGAGGCGGCGAGCAGGGCGCGGGTGTAGGGGTGGCTGCGCCGGGCGAGCACCTCCGCCGTCGGCCCGGTCTCCACGATCTCGCCCGCGCGCATCACCGCGATACGGTTGGCCATGTCCGCGACCACGCCGAGGTCGTGCGTGATCAGCAGGAGCGCCATGCCCTCCTCGGCGACGATCTCCTTCAGAAGGCCGAGGATCTGCGCCTGTGTCGTGACGTCGAGTGCCGTGGTCGGCTCGTCCGCGATCAGAAGGCGGGGATGGAGCGCGATGGCGGCGGCGATGCAGACCCTCTGGCGCTGCCCGCCCGAGAGTTCGTGCGGATAGGAGTCGAGGCCGACATGGGCAAGGCCGACGCGGTCGAGCCGGTCGCGCGCCGTCGCCCGCGCCGCCGCCCGGTCGGCAGCGCCGTGGATCAGGAGCGTCTCGGCCACTTGGTCGCCGATGGTCTGCACCGGATTGAGCGCGGTCATGGGCTCCTGGAAGATCATCCCGATCTCGCTGCCCCGGACGCGGCACCAGTCGCGCTCGGAGATGCGCCCGAGTTCGTGCGAGTCGAGCCGGATCGCGCCGCGTGCCTCGGCTCCTTCCGGCAGAAGCCCCATGAGGGCGAGCGCGGTCATCGACTTGCCCGATCCGCTCTCGCCGACGAGACCGAAGACTTCCCCCGGCGCGATGTCGAGCGATACGCCACGCAGGATCGGCGTGCCGCGGATGACGACATCGAGCCCCTCGATCCCGATCAAGCGGCACCCCCCGGTTCTCGTGCGAGAATCCGTGCCCTGCGCTCATTCGATCGAACAATCATGCCCGCCCCCGCCTCAGCCTGGGATCGAGCGCGTCGCGCAGTCCGTCGCCCATCAGGTTCAGCCCCAGCACTGTCAGCACGATGGCGAGCCCCGGAAGAATCGCGAGCGACGGGTGGGAGTAGATCATGGTCTGGGCCTCGGCCAGCATCCGGCCCCAGGACGGCGTCGGCGGCTGCGCGCCGAGCCCCACGTACGACAGTGCCGCCTCGGCGAGGATGCCGAGCGAGAACTGGATCGTCGCCTGAACGATCAGGAGGTTCAGGATGTTGGGCAGGATGTGCTCGACCGAGATCCGGACCTTTCCCTTGCCGGAGGCCCGGGCGGCGAGGATGTAGTCGAGCGTCCAAAGCGACAGCGCGCCGCCGCGGGCCACGCGGGCGAAGACGGGAATGTTGAAGATGCCGATGGCCAGGATCGCGTTCGTCGCCGACGGCCCGTAGCGCGCGGTTATCAGGATCGCGATGACGAGCGAGGGGAAGGCGAAGATCAGGTCGTTGCCCCGCATGATGACCTCGTCGAGGAGGCTGCCCCGGTTCGCCGCGGCGGCGAGGCCCAGCGGCACGCCGAGGCCGATCCCGATGCCGACGGCAATCAGGGCGACCGCGATGGAGGTCTGCGCGCCAACCATCAGCATGGACGCCATGTCGCGACCGAGCTGATCGGTGCCGAACGGGTATTCGGGCGAGGGCGGCTGGAGCCGTTCGGAGATCGAGACGCCGGTGACGGGATGCGGCGTCCAGAACAGGCTGACCGCGGCGATCAGGACGAAGACCGCCGAGATCGCTGCGCCGACGACGAGGGCGGGCGGCAGGCGCGTCATCGGCGGCGGAGCCTCGGGTCGACGAGCGCATAGGTCACGTCGACGAGGAAGGTGACGAGGATCACCGCGAAGACGAGAAGCATCGTGACGGATTCCACCACGACGAGGTCGCGCTGTGTGATGCCCTGGAATATCAGCCGACCAAGACCGGGGAGGAAAAAGACGTTCTCGATGATGATGGCGCCGGCCAGCAGGAAGGAGAACTGCAGGCCGATGATCGTCAGCACCGGGATCAGCGCGTTCTTGAGCGCATGGCGCAGGACCGCCTGCCGCCGGGAGAGGCCCTTGGCCCGTGCCGTGCGGATGTAGTCCTGGCCCAGCGTCTCCAGAAGCGCCGAGCGCATGACGCGGGCGAGGATCGAGGCCTGCGGCAGCGCCAGCGCGACGGCGGGCAGGGTCAGCGCCTTGATCGCGGCGAGCGGATCTTCCCAGCCCGGGAAACCGCCGGCCGAGAACCATTGCAGCGTGACGGCGAAAAGCAGGACGAGCAGCATGGCGAACCAGAAGTTCGGCACCGCGATGCCAAGCTGCGTGCCGCCCATGACCGCCCAATCGAGCGGCCCGCCCCGGTTGGCGGCCGCAAGGATGCCGACGGGGAAGGCGATCATCGTGGACAGCGTCAGCGCGTAGATCGCCAGCGGCAGCGAGACCCAGAGCCGGTCGAGCACGAGTTCCGAGACGGGCACGCGGTAGGTGTAGGACGTGCCGAAATCGCCGCTCAGCATGCCGCCGACCCATGCGAGGTACCGCTCGGGCTTCGATCCGTCGAGGCCGAGCTCGGCGCGCAGCGCTGCCAGCGTCTCGTCGGTGGCGCCCGTGCCCAGCATGTAGCTTGCCGGATCGCCCGGGATCACCTCGATCAGCGCGAAGATCACGACGCTCGCCACGACGAGGCTGAGGCCGAGGGACAGGGCGCGGAGGGCGACGTAGCGCAACATGGCGCGAGGGTAGTGGGCGGTCCGCGGGCTGGCCAGAGGCGAGTTGGCGAGGCAGGCGACGCCCCGGACTTGACGGGACGGGCCACGGGGCGAGAATGACGCGTGGCCGGGGGCGATGGCGTCGCTCCGCGACTTGGCCGGACCGCCCTGAACGCCGGGGCCTCTTGGACACAGGAGGGCCCGCGCCCGTGAACACCGTCCGCCGCCCGCAATTCTTCCGGTTCCACAACGGGGAAAAGGCCCCGCTGCCCTTCGCGCAGGACGAGTACGACGCCCGGCTCATGGGGCTGCGTGCCATCATGGACGCGGAGGGCGTCGAGGTGGCCGTGCTGACCTCGATGCACAACGTCGCCTACTACTCGGGTTTTCTCTACTGCGCCTTCGGGCGGCCCTACGCGCTGGTCGTCACCGCATCGCAGGCCGTCGTGATCTGTGCGGGGATCGATGGCGGCCAGCCGTGGCGGCGTGCCGCCTGCGACGCGCTGACCTATACCGACTGGGAGCGCGACAACTTCTGGCGCGCGGTCGCCCATGTCGCCGGTGCCGGACGGGCCGTGGGAGTGGAGGAAGACCACCTGACGCTGGCCCAGATGGCCCGGCTGCAGCGGTTCCTCTCGGCGCCGGACGTGACGGACATCGCCCCGGCGACGATGCGCCAGCGCATGGTCAAATCGGGGGCCGAGCGCGACCTGATCCGCGCGGGCGCTGCCGTTGCCGATGTCGGCGGCTTCGCGATCCGCGATGCCATCGCCGAGGGCACGCGCGAGATCGACGTGGCGATCGCGGGGCGCGACGCTATGGAACGGGAGATCGCCCGCCGTTTTCCGGATGCCGAGTATCGCGACACCTGGGTCTGGTTCCAGTCGGGTCTCAACACCGACGGGGCGCACAATCCCGTCACCGGTCGGCAACTGGCGAAGGGCGACATCCTCAGCCTCAACACCTTCCCGATGATCTCGGGCTACTACACGGCGCTGGAGCGCACGCTGTTCCTCGGCGAACCCGATGCCGCCTCGCTCGGCATCTGGGAGGCCAACGTCGCCGCGCACGAACTGGGCCTGTCATTGATCCGGCCGGGCATGACCTGCTCGGGCATCACGGCACGGATCAACGACCTGCTGGCCGAGCGTGACTTCCTGCAATATCGCAGCTTCGGCTACGGTCATTCCTTCGGCATTCTCAGCCACTACTATGGCCGGGAGTCGGGACTGGAACTGCGCGAGGACGTGGACACGGCGCTCGAGCCCGGAATGGTCGTCTCGATGGAGCCCATGCTCACGATCCCCGAGGGCAGCCCCGGCGCGGGGGGCTACCGGGAACACGACATCCTGATCGTGACCGAGGGCGGGGCGGAGAACGTCACCGGCTTTCCCTACGGCCCGGCACACAACGTCGTGGGCGTCTGAGGAAAAAAATGCCCCGCCGTCTCCGGCGGGGCGGCACTCGTTACGACACCGGGGCACCCTCGGGCGGCGGCGAGCCTGTCGAAACCCGCTGGGCGCCGCCGGCGCCGGCACCTGCCGACGAGCGTGGGCTATCGGGGCACGTCTATGCGTGGGACATGACAGTTTGGTGACGGGTCGCGCCCGACGGTTCCTGTCCTGTCTTCACACGAGTGTCATGCAGCCGTGGTGAAGGTGACGCAGCGTTGCCCGAGGCTCGGACTCGTGTCCGGCTGACGGGCCGCGTCAACACAGGACAGGAGAGACATTCGATGACTCGCCCGCTCGTTGCGATGACGTCGGTCCTTGCGCTCTGCGCCGGTTCCGCGCTCGCGCAGGACATGAACTTCAACCGCATCGCCTCGTTCATGACGGCTGGGAACGCGCCCGACGCCGAGGAGAGCTCGGCCGAGATCATCGGCGCGACCGGTGACGGCATGACGCTGGTCTATACCGACGGCCCGGCGGGCCTGGTGGGCTTTATCGACATCGCCGATCCGGCCAACCCCGCGGGCCTCGGCGCCATCGCCATGCCGGTGGGCGAGCCCACTTCCGTTGCCGTGCGCGGCACGATCGCTTACGTCGGCGAGAACACCTCGCCCAGCTTCACCGAGCCCTCGGGCGTCCTGCACGCGATCGACGTCGCGAGCCGGACGGTGACGGCCTCCTGCGACCTCGGCGGCCAGCCCGACGCAGTGGCCGTCGCGCCCGACGGTTCCTTCGTCTCCATCGCCATCGAGAACGAGCGCGACGAGGATCTGGGCGACGGACGGGTGCCGCAGATGCCAGCAGGCTTCGTCGCCATCGTGCCGCTGAACGACGGCGCCATGGACTGCGACGGCATCGTTCGGGCCGACGTCACCGGCCTTGCCGCCGTCGCGCCCGAGGATCCGGAGCCCGAATTCGTGGCGATCAACGGCGAGAACGAAATCGTCGTGACGCTTCAGGAAAACAACCACATGGTCGTGCTCGCCGCGGACGGATCGGTGCTGAGCCATTTTTCCGCCGGCGAGGTCACGCTCGAGGGCGTGGATGCCGAGGAAGAAGGCGCGCTAATCTTCGGACAGACCGTCACCGTCGTCCGCGAGCCCGACTCCGTCGCGTGGATCGACGACGACCATTTCGCCACCGCCAACGAGGGTGACATGGACGGCGGCAGCCGCGGCTGGACGATATTCCACCAGGATGGCACGGTCGTCCACGAAAGCGGCGTCAGCTTCGAACATGCCCTGATCGAGATCGGCCACTACCCGGAACAGCGCTCGGGCAACAAGGGCGTTGAGCCCGAGAGCGCGACCTTCGATGTCTTCGGCGGCACGCCCTATCTCTTCATCGGCTCCGAGCGCGGATCGGTCGTGGGCGTCTACGACGTGACCGACCCCGCCAACCCGGTGCTGGAGCAGCTCCTGCCATCCGGAATCGGGCCGGAGGGTTACGTGACGATCCCCGAAAGGAACCTTCTCATCTCGGCCAACGAGACGGACGACGAGGGCCCGCGCGCCCATGTCATGATCTTCGAATACCAGGAGGCGCCGGCCGTCTATCCGCACCTCACCTCGGCCGGCATGGACGAACTGACCGGCTGGGGCGCGATCTCGGGGCAGGTCATGGCCGAGGACGGCACGATCTTCGCCGTGTCCGACAGCTTCTACGCGATGCAGCCCACGATCTTCCACATAGACGTGAGCGAAACGCCGGCCCGCATCGTCGACGCCATCCGCGTGACGCGCGAGGGCCAGCCGGCGCAGCTGATGGACATGGAAGGCATCGCTCTCGACGGCGAGGGCGGCTTCTGGGTCGCCTCCGAGGGCCGGGCCGACCGGCTGGTGCCGGCGGCGCTCTACCACGTCGGCGCCGACGGCGAGATCCAGGACTACGTGACGCTGCCGCAGCCGATACTCGATGTGCAGCGCCGCCATGGCTTCGAAGGCGTCGCGCGGGTGGACAACGTGCTGTATGTTGCCGTCCAGCGCGAGTGGGACGACGACCCGGAGAACCACGCCAAGGTCCTGTCCTACGACATCGACAGCGCGGAATGGGGCGTCGCCCATTACCCGCTGACCCCGGCCGGGACCGGATGGGTCGGTCTTTCCGAAGTCGTCGCCCATGACGGCTTCCTCTACTTCATCGAGCGCGACAACCTTTTCGAGAACGCGGCGACGAAGCAGATCACCCGCGTCTCCCTCGACACGATGGAGATGGTCGCCCCGGGCGAGACTCCGGCCGTGCTGGAGCCCGAGGTGGTCGTGGACCTGCTGCCGTACCTGACCTCCACCGGCGGCTACATTCTCGACAAGGTCGAGGGGCTTGCCATCGCGGCGGACGGGACGATGTGGGTCTCCACCGACAACGACGGCGTCGACGACCATTCCGGCGAGACGATGTTCTTTGCCATCCCGCCCATGTGAGTGCGGGATGCCTCGCGGTATTTGAGGGAGCGATTTGAGCAGGTAACGACCCCCGTGGCGCAGGCTGCGGGGGTCATTTCTTCGGTCTCCGGCATCGGCGCGCACGACCCGGTTCACCGCGGTCCGCGACGCCTATGCCCATGTCGAAAGCCGGAGCTGCAAGGGTGCCGTGGTTCTGCGGATCGCGGGGATCAAGTCCCCGCGGAGCGCCGCGCGAGAGTGCGCTGCAGCCCCGCCCAGGCGGCCCTCGTGGGGCTTGTGGTCGTCACTCCGTCCAGCGCACCGCAGTCAGGTCGTTGGCCTGCGTCGGCGAGTTCTCCCACAGCCCTTCGATGGCCGCGTTGGCCACGCCGGTCTTGGCCAGCTGGAACAGGAAGCCGTTGACGTAATCCTCTGCGATCCTGCGCTGCATCCGTTCCAGCAGGTCCGACCGTGCAGCCGGGTCCGAGGTCACCTCGAGCTCGGCGTGCAGCGCCTGGAATTCGGAGCTGTCGTAGCGGAAGTAGTAGTCGGGATTGGCGTAGATGTTGATGTCGAAGGGTTCCGTGTGGCTGACGATCGTCAGGTCGAAATCGCTGCCCCTGAACACCCGCTCCAGCCAGTCGGCCCATTCCATGTTGGTGATCTCGGTCTCGATTCCCACCTCGCGCAGTTGCGCCGCGATGATCTCGCCGCCGCGCCGCGCGTAGGAGGGCGGCGGAAGCATCAGACGCAGCGTAAGGTTCTCCGCACCCGCCTCGGCCAGCAATTCGCGCGCCCGCTCGGGGTCGTGGGCCGAGAGACCGGTCAGGTCGAGGTAATCGGGATTGTGCGGCGCGAAATGCGTTCCGATGGGCGTGCCGTAGCCGAACATCGCCCCGTCGATGATGTCCTGCCTGTCGATCGCATGGGCGATCGCCTGCCGCACGCGCGGGTCGTCCAACGGCTCGCCCGCGTTGTTCATGGCGAGGATCGTCTCCCCCTCGGTCGAGCCCACGACGACGCGGAAGCGGGGATCGGCCTCGAACTGGGCGAGCGTCTCGGGGGCGGGGAAGACCGGGTAGGCGTCCACGTCCCCCGACATGAGCGCCGCGAAAGCGGCGTTGGGATCCGAGATGAAGCGGAACGTCGCCTCCTCGAGCGCAACCGGGTCGCCCCAGTAGTCGTCGTTGCGCACGAGTTCGACGCGGTCGCCCTGCGCCCATTCGGAAAAGCGGAAGGGACCGGTGCCGACGGGGTTCGTGGCGTTTGTGTCCGCGCTCTCGGGGGCCACGATGACCGCGTCGCCCCATGCCATCTTGAACAGGAAGGCGCCGTCGGGACCGGTGAGGGTCACGCGCACGGTGCGCTCGTCCACGGCCTCGACGCGCTCGATCCCGGCGAATAGCGGCTTCTGTGCATTGGTCGAATCCTCCGCGCGCGCCCGGTCGAGCGAGAAGACCACGTCCTCGGCCGTCATCTCGGTGCCGTCGTGGAATCTCACCCCATCGGCAAGATTGAAGACGTAGGTCAGCCCGTCGCTGGAGACCTCCCAGCTTTCGGCGAGGCCCGGCACGACGGACCCGTCGGGGGCGAAGCGCGTCAGCCCCTCGAAGACGTTGGCGTAGACCACCTCGTCGATGGCGGCAGCGGCGCCGGCGGTCGGATCGAGATTCGGTGGCTCGAGCTGCATTCCGATGGTGATGTCGGTCTGCTGCCCCAGCGCCGCACCGCTGCCGAGCAGGAGGGCGAGCGCGCCCAGCTTGAGCGAACGTGTCATTGGTCCCTTGTCTCCCGGTTGTCTCCTCTGGCCGCATACTGCCGCGTCCGCTGGAAAAAATCGCCTCGAAAATCGCCGCTTTCGAGCCGTGCTGTTTTCAACAGGCCCTCCTTCTGTCCACAGCCTGTGCCTGTCTGTTGGGCAGACCTGCGACACTGGCGCACGCTTGTCGTCGGATTGTCACATGGCGCTTCCCGGGAAGCGCGAATCGGCCGAATTTGTTTGAGGGGCCGTGCCGTCGCCGGTTCCGTCCCGTGAGGACCGCGCCACCGCGCGCCGTCCTGGACCGGCCAGTTCGTGCGGCGTGAAGACTTGGGGGACACATGGACAGGATCGAACCCGAGGAGATCCTCGCGATCTCTGCCGACAGTATAGCCGCCTTCATCCGCGACCAGGCCAGCAGCCGCAGGCTGACGCCCCTTGTCCGGAAGCTCAACGCCGACCTGATGGGTGCCGACCCTTCGGCCAGCGAGATGGCGGCGCGGGCGCTCAGGCACATGGGCTTCGTCGAGCGCCCCTGACGTCCCTGCCTCAGCCGAGCAGTTCCCGAAGCGTGAGGGCCATGACGCCCGCGGCGTCCGCCATGTCGTCGATGCCGACCCACTCGTCCGGCTGGTGCGCGAGATCGAGGATGCCGGGCCCGTAGGCGATGCAGTTCTTCAGACGCCCGATCCGGTCGATGTGCTTCTGGTCGTAGGTGCCCGGGGAGACGACGAACTGCGCGTGCCGGTCGAGGACGCGCGAGATGGCGTCCGCGACGCCGCGCACGACCGGCGCGTCGCGATCCGTCATCGTGGGCTGAACCTCGAACAGGTCGCGGATCTCGTAGGTGAGTTGCGGTCTACGCGCCCGGACGCGCTCCATCAGTGCGGCGATCTCGGACTTCACCTCGGCGATGTCCTCCTCGATCAGGAAGCGGCGGTCGATGGTAATTCGGCACCGGTCCGGGACGCACGGCGCGGGAAGACCGCCGTAGTCCTCGTCCTGCTCGGGCTCGCCGCCGTGGATCGCGTTGATGTTGAGCGTGGACTGGCGCGCGCCCTCGGGCACGACGGGCATGTCGGTGCGTTTGCCGGCGAGAAGCGGGAACAGCGTCTGCTCCATCTCGGCCAGGACGGCGCCCATGTGCCGCACGGCGCAGTCGCCGAGAAACGGCATGGAGCCGTGAGCGATCCGGCCATGGGTCTCGATCTCGGCCCACCAGACGCCGCGGTGGCCGAGGCAGATGCGGTCCTTGTTGAGCGGCTCGGGGATGATGACATGCTGCACGCGACCGGGATCGAAGTATCCCCGTTCGGCGAGCCATGCGACGCCGCCGTAGCCGCCGGATTCCTCGTCGGCCGTCGCGCTGATCTCCACGGCACCGCGGAAGTCGGGACAGGTCTCGACGAACGCCTCCGCCGCGACGACGGCGCTGGCGATGCCGCCCTTCATGTCGCAGGACCCGCGCCCGTAGACGCGGCCGTCCCGAACCTCGCCGCCGAACGGATCGACCGTCCAGCCGTGGCCCGTCTCCACCACGTCGTGATGGCCGTTGAAATGCACGCAGTCGCCCGGGCGGGAGCCTTCGCGCCGGGCAACGAGGTTCCAGCGCGGATACCGGTCGCTGTCGGCCAGCGCTCCCTCCGCCCGCAGAAGCTCGACCGAGAATCCGCGCGCTTCGAGTCGCGCCGCGAGATACTCGCAGATCTCGAGGTAGTTCCGTCCCGGCGGGTTGAGGGTGGGGATTCGGACGAGGTCCTGCGTCAGGGCCACGAGGTCGTCCCTGCGGGACCTGATGGCGGAGAGAAGCGGCGTGTCGTCCATGACTCAACACTGCGCGCGCCGACCGCCAGCGGCAAGCCCCTGCCCAACGGCAAGCCATTGCTCTATATGGATGGGAGATCTTCCGGGACTGTGCCCGGGGGACACGGAACAGGCGACGGAGCGCGGCATGATCTTCAGCCTTGGACGGATGGCGATCTTCCTCCTGGTGGGGCTGACGGTGGTCTATGTCAGCCTCTACTTCTACTTCCGCGCCGGAGCGAAGATGCGGCTCGAGGAGGAATGGGTGATGCAGGGGCGGCCCGGCGACAGGTCGGACTGGGTGGCAGACCGCCTCGCGCCCCATGCCGAGCGCATCCGGAACTGGCTGGTCCTCTTCGTCTACGTGCTTCCGCTCGGCGGCCTGTCGGTCTACGTCTACCTCACCAACTGAAGGAAACCCCATGCGCTGGCCCCGGATCGTCCTCCTCAGCCTCCTGGCGCTTCTGACCGGGGGATTCCTGCACTACACGCTGCCGCAGCGCGACATCGTGCGGATCACCTCGACGGAGATCATCAGAACGGACTTCTCCGGGCTCAACCGCATCTTCTATGCGCAGGGCGACAGCGGCGGGGCGCAGGTGGAAAGTCGCGATCTCCGTCTGATCAACACCGTGCAGGCCGACGGCGACGTGATGGTCTATCGCAACGAGGACACCGGTTTCGGTTGGCCGCCCTATTTCAAGCTCGATTCGGCGGACTTGCAGGCGGAAGCGGCGAACCTCGTCTCCACGGCGGACAATCCGAACTGGGTGGCGGTCACGCATTACGGCTGGCGCTCGCGAGTGCTGACCACCTATCCCAACGCGATCTCGATGCGCGAGGTTGCCGGGCCCGAAGTGACGTTGATCCCGTGGCTCAGCATCGTGATCCTTGCCGTGCTGGCGCTGGCGGTCTTCATGGCCTGGCGCATCTGGGAGCGTTTCGAGGACCGCGTGATCGAGCCCGCTGCCGACCGGATCGCCGTGCGCTGGGCCAAGATGAAGGACTGGGCCGCAGGGCGCCGCTAGGCGAAAGCCTTGCAAGGCTTTCGTCGGAAAATTGCAATTTTCCCTGCATTTCCTTGCAAGGAAATGCCGCTCACTCGCCGTAGGGCACCCAGATCGTCTTGATCTCGGTCGCGGCCTCGAGGAACCGCCGTCCGCCGCCTGCGGGCGTGCTCCAGTCGGGATGGCCGTCGTGGGCGATCCAGGTTCGTTTGAGGTTGCCGGCCGCGGCCCGCTCAAGTGCCGCGGAATCGGCGCGGGACGAGAAGGACCAGAGCGCGTCCACGTCAAGATGCGCGGCAAGCGTCGGCCCGAGTTCCGCCGGATCACCTGTCACGACATTGACGACGCCGCCCGGCAGGTCCGACGTGTCGAGCACCTGGTAGAGGTCGGTCGCGGCAAGCGGATAGGGCCAGGAGGGCACCAGGACCACGCGGTTGCCCATGGCGATGGCCGGGGCCAGCAACGAGACCGCTCCAAGGAGGGGCGCCTCCTCCGGCGCGAGCATCCCTATGACCCCGACCGGTTCGCGCATCGCGAGTGCCGTGCCGCGGATCGGCACCGACTTCGCGACCCCGTCGAACTTGTCAGCCCATGCGGCGCAGGAGAACAGCCGGTCGACCGCCGCCGAGACCTCCGCCGCGGCGCGCGTGGCGGTGGCGCCGGTCAGGGCGCGCAGCCGCTCGGCGAATTCGTCGGCGCGGGCCGAGAGGTTCTCGGCGATGTAGTAGATGACCTGCGCGCGCAGATGCCCGGTGGCCTTCGCCCAGCCGGCTGCCCCGCGCGCGGCCTCCACGGCATTGCGGATGTCCTTGCGGTTGCCGATGCCCGCGTGTCCGAGAAGCTTGCCCTTGCGCGAGAAGACGGGTCGCGAGTAGCCGCCGTCGGGCCTGGCCTGTTTCCCGCCCACATACATCTTAGCCGTCCGGTCGAGGCCCGGGGCCTCGAAATTCCCGGGCGCGGGCTCCGGCTCGACCCGCTTCATCGGCGTCGTCGCGGCGTCGGGCTCGAGATAGGCCAGCATTCCTTCCCAGCCGCCCTCGCGCCCGAACCCGCTTTCGCGCACGCCGCCGAAGGGGGCGGCCGCGTCGAAGAGATTCGTGGCGTTGACCCAGACGACGCCCGCGGCAAGCTTCGGCGCCACGTCCAGCGCGAGGTTCAGGTTCTCCGTCCAGAGCGTCGCGGCAAGCCCGTAGCGCGTGTTGTTGGCGAGCTGCACGGCCTCGGCGGGCGTGCGGAAGGTGCCGGAGACGAGGACCGGGCCGAAGATCTCCTCCTGCATCAGGGGCGCCGCCGGCGATAGCCCCGTGATCAGCGTCGGCGGGTAGAAGCAGCCCGTGCGCGGCATGTCCACGGCCGCGCGGTAGACCTCGCCCTCGGTGTTGGCATCCACAAGCCGCGTGATGGCGGCGTGCTGCACCGGGTCCACCACGGCACCCACGTCGATGCACTTGTCGAGCGGATCGCCCACGCGCAGCCTGTCCATTCGTGCCCTGAGCCGGGCGTGGAAGTCCTCCGCGATCCCCTCCTGAACCAAGAGGCGGGAGCCTGCGCAGCAGACCTGGCCCTGGTTGAACCAGATGGCGTCCACGAGCCCCTCGATGGCACTCTCCATGTCCGCGTCGTCGAAGACGATGTAGGGAGACTTT
>CAZUVG010000028.1:4340-14336 GCA_964623765.1 uncultured Roseicyclus sp. | reverse complement strand
GGTGCCGGGCGGCACAGGCCGGGCCTCCCGCGTCGGGCGGAGCGGCGGGCAGAGCGGCGGGGCGGACCGGCGGGGCCAGCGGCGGGGCCGCTGCCCCTGTTCCGCGCCTTCTCCGCGCCCCTCGGACGTCCAGCCGCGCCGAGAGAGCGAGAGCGGCGTGCCGCTCGACGCCGGGTGGAAAGGTCGACCCGCCATGCAGCGCCCCCGGCAGCGCGACGCAGCAGAGGCCGGCCGCCAGAGCCGCCGCCGCCCCGTCGGGCTTGTCCTCGACCGCGAGCGCCGCGGCCGGCGGCAGGCCCAGATCGCCCAGCGCGCGCAGGCAGGCGGCGGGGGCGGGTTTCGGCCGCGCGATCCGCCCGGCATGGACCAGCGTGGACAAGCCCCCGCGCGACAGGCCCAGCGCCGAAAGCAGAGCCGCCACGTTGCCCTCGGAAGTGGCCGTCACCAGCCCCGGGGCGAGCCCCGCCCGCGCGCCGTCGACATCTCCGGTGGCGACCTCTCCCGCGCCCGCCTCGACGGGGCGCATCTGGAGGGGGCGGGACTCGGCAGGGCGCATCTGGAGGGGGGTGAATTTCATGGATGCAGTCGTCCAGTATGCATCCGTGAAATCCTGCGACCTCTCGAAGACCCATCTCGATCAGGATCAGGTCGACGCACTTCTCGGCGACGGCTCTGTCACCGACGCCATGCTGCCGCCCGGCGTCACCCGCCCGGCCCACTGGCCGCAGGCGGGCCTCCATCCCGTCGACTTCCGCGACGAATGGGAGAAGTGGCAGGCCGACCCCGAGGGGTAACCACCGCCCTGACCCTCCGCCCTGACCCACCGCGCGCCCCCGCACCGACGCGATACCGGCCGGATACCGCAGCCCGGTTTCCGCCCTTCCGTCGCCCGGCCGGAGGGGCTAGGAGGGCGGCGCTTAGCCACGGAGGCCCCCATGCACGACATCCGTTTCATCCGCGACAATCCGGGGGCGTTCGACGCCGCGATGGCGCGGCGGGGGCTGTCGGGCGTCGCCTCCGAAGTTCTTGAAATTGACCGGATAAGGCGCGAGAAGATCGCCGCGGCCGAGGCCGCCCAGGCCGAGCGCAACGCCGCCTCGAAGGAGGTGGGCCAGGCCAAGGCGCGGGGCGACGAGGCCGAGTTCGCCCGCCTCCGCGCGCTTGTCGCTGAAAAGAAAGAGGAAATCGCCACGCTCGAGGCCGAGGCCCAGGCCCAGGACACCCGCCTCGCCGACATGCTCATGGGCCTGCCCAACCTGCCGCACGACGACGTCCCCGACGGCGCCGACGAAGACGACAACGTCGAGCTGCGCCGCCACGGCACCCCGCCCGAGTTCGCCTTCGCCCCGAAAGAACACTTCGAGATCAAGGGCATATCCCCCCTACTCGATTTCGAGACGGCGGCCAGGCTCTCCGGCTCCCGCTTCGTGATGCTGACCGGGTCCGCCGCCCGCCTCCACCGCGCCCTCGCCCAGTTCATGCTCGACATCCATGTGAGCGAGAACGGCCTGCGCGAGGTCAACGCCCCGGTGCTGGTGCGCGACGAGGCGATGCTCGGCACCGGGCAGCTGCCCAAGTTCGGCGAGGACAGCTACCAGACCCGCGAGGGCTGGTGGCTGATCCCCACCTCTGAGGTGACGCTGACCAACATCGTCGCCGGCGAGATCGTCGACGAGGCGGCGCTGCCGATGCGCTTCACCGCCCATTCGCTCTGCTTCCGCTCCGAGGCGGGCGCGGCGGGCAAGGACACGCGCGGCATGCTGCGCCAGCACCAGTTCGAGAAGGTCGAGATGGTCTCGATCACCCACCCCGACCGCTCGCGCGACGAGCACGAGCGGATGACCCGCTGTGCCGAGGGCATCCTGGAGCGGCTCGGCCTCGCCTATCGCACGATGGTGCTGTGCACCGGCGACATGGGCTTCGGCGCGCGGCGCACCCACGACATCGAGGTCTGGCTGCCGGGCCAGGGGCGCTACCGCGAGATCTCGTCGGTCTCGGTCTGCGGCGACTTCCAGGCCCGGCGGATGAACGCGCGCTTCCGCCCCGCGGGCGGGGGCAAGCCCGAGTATGTGCACACGCTCAACGGCTCGGGGCTGGCGGTGGGGCGGTGCCTGATCGCGGTGCTGGAGAACGGCCAGCAGGCGGACGGCTCGGTCGACCTGCCCGCCGCCCTTCACCCCTATCTCGGCGGGAAGACCCGGATCGCGCCCGACGGCACCCTCGCCTGACCCCGGGCTTCATCTCGGTGCAAATACTCCGGGGGAGTCGCGCATGGCGCGACGGGGGCAGAGCCCCCTCCTATTCCGCCGCCACCGCCTGCGCCGCCCGCGCGGGCGCCTTGGGGAACGGCACCAGCCGCCCCGCCTCCTCGTCCCAGAGCTTGAGCGTGAAGCTGCGGAGCGCCTCGGGCCAGTCGATCGTGCGCATCGGCACCACCTCGCGCAGCGCCCGGTGGCACTGGCGCAGCCTGTAGGACGGGATGCCCGGGTTGAAATGGTGGATGTCGTGATAGGCGATGCAGCCCGTCGCGAGATCGAACCACCAGCCGAGATCGAGGCAGGACGACCCTTCGAGAGTCGCCTCCGCGAAGTCGAGCTCCGGCTTGCGGCCCCAGTGCGTGTCCTCGAAATTGTGCTGGAGATAGACGAGGAACACGCCGACGGGCGCGGCCGTCAGAGCCGCGACGAGGTAGGCCCAGACGCCCGCCCAGCCGAAGCCCGCGTAGAGCGCCAGACCGAACGCGACGAGGAGCGCGTTGTGCGCCAGAACCCCCTTCCAGAGGCCCGCCTTGATCGTGCTCTTCGGCCAGCGGTAGTGCAGGAAGAACACGAAGATCCCGCCCGCCAGCATCAGGAAGGCGGGGTGGCGGTAGATCCGGTAGCCCGCCCGCACCCACCACGGCGCCGCCTGCCATTCGGCCAGCGTCATCGTGTGGATCTCGCCGGTCTCGCGGTGGTCGAGGTTGCCCACGTAATAGTGGTGGACGTTGTGATTGTACTGCATCGCCCGGTAGGGGGTGAGCGTGACGAGGGACAGCCCGTGCCCCGCGAGGTCGTTCGCGCGCTTCGCCCGGAACAGCGAATGATGCCCGCAATCGTGCTGCAGCACGTAGAGCCGGACCCCGGCGAGACCCGCGAGCATCGCGAGCGGCACGAAGGCCCACAGATGCGGCCAGGACAGGGCCGCGCCGAACAGAAGGGCGAAGAAGACGGCGTAGGAGCCGAAATAGCTCGCCGCGGCGATTCGGTCGTCCTTCTCGCAATAGGGCCGGATGAAGGCGCGAATGATCTTCTGGTTGTCCGAGACGTTCAATTCTGCCCCCATTTCCCACGGGCGACCGCCGTCCAAGGGTCTGACCTTTGGAACTATCTCTAGCGCAGAATCGCTTTGGCTCCAACAGGATGCCGCCACTGGAAGCGCGGCTTCGACACGGTTAGGGTGCGACTCATGGATACCATGCGCATGAAAGCGGTCTTCGTCTTCGTGGCCGCGCTCGCCTTCGCGACCGCGCCGCTCTGGTCGGGCGGATTCGGCGGCTTCGACCCGGGCCGCTATCCGATCCCGCAGGACGACCCGCCGATCCAGCCGGCGGGGTACGCCTTCTCGATCTGGGGCCTGATCTACCTCTGGCTCGTCGCGCACGGGGCCTACGGGCTCTTCGCCCGGGCCGACGATCCCGCGTGGGACCGGACCCGCTGGCCCCTCATCGTCTCCCTCGCGCCCGGCGCGGCCTGGATCTCGGTCGCGCAGGTAAGCCCGCTCTGGGCGACCGTCCTGATCTGGGTGATGCTCGCGGGTGCGCTCGCGGCGCTCTTCCTCGCCCCGCGGGACCGCGACCGATGGCTCCTCATCGCGCCGCTCGGGCTCTACGCGGGATGGCTGACGGCGGCCAGCGTGGTCTCGCTCGGCCTTCTCGGCGCCGGATACGGGGTTGGCGGCGGCGGCTTCGTCTGGGCCTGGATCGGTCTCCTGATCGCGCTCGGGATCGCGCTCACCGTGCAGAGCCTGCGTCCCGGCGCGCCGGAATACGGCTTCGCCGTCGCCTGGGCGCTGATCGCCGTCGCGGTGGCGAACTGGGGCGGGTACATCGGCCTCGCCGGGGCGTCGGGCGTGGGCGCGCTCGTCATGCTGACCACCGCGCTTCAGGGCTTTCGCGGCCGGACCGCCTGAGGCGCCGCGGTCAGTCCTTGCGCGGCCCCTTCGCAAGGTGCTTTCTCAGCTTCGACGGTCCCGGCGTCTTCCTGTCCTTGTAGGGGTTCTTCTCCGCCTGGCTTCGCAGGGTCAGCCGGATCGGCGTGCCGGGCATGTCGAAGTCGTCCCGCAACCCGTTGACAAGATAGCGTGAATAGCTTTCCGGCAGCTTTTCGGGATGCGAGCACATCACGACGAATCCCGGCGGTCGCGTCTTCACCTGCGTCATGTAGCGCATCTTGATCCGCCTGCCCCCGGGCGCGGGCGGCGGATGGGCCTCCAGCATCGCGCCCAGCCACTGATTGAGCCGCGCCGTCGTGATCCGACGGTTCCAGACGTCGTGCGCGGTCACGACGGCTTGCCGAAGCCGGTCGAGCCCCCGGCCGGTCTTGGCCGACACCGTCACGAGCGGCGCGCCGCGCAGCTGCGGCAGGAGCCGCTCGAACGCCTCGCGCAGATCCTTCAGCTTGCCCTGCTTGTCGTCCTCCAGATCCCACTTGTTCACCGCCACGACGACCGCGCGCCCCTCGCGTTCGGCCAGATCCGCGATGCGCAGGTCCTGGCTCTCGAACGGGATCTCGGCATCGAGAAGCACCACCACCACCTCGGCGAACTTCACCGCGCGCAAGGCGTCGCTCACCGACAGTTTCTCGAGCTTCTCCTGAACCTTGGCCCGTTTCCGCATGCCGGCGGTGTCGTAGACCCGTACGGCGCGCCCGTCCCAGTCCATCGTGACCGAGATCGCGTCCCGGGTGATGCCCGCCTCGGGTCCGGTCAGCATCCGTTCCTCGCCCAGAAGCGTGTTCACGAGCGTCGATTTGCCGGCGTTCGGGCGGCCGACGATCGCCACCTGGAGCGGCCGCTGCGGCGCCGCCTCCCTGAGTTCCCCGTCCTCGTCGACGTCGAGGTTCATCGCCGGGGCCTGAACCTCGTCGGCCGCCTCCGCGGCGTCGACCATCGGCCTGAGAATGCCCGCAAGCTCGGCCAGCCCCTCGCCGTGTTCCGCGGACAGCCGGAGCGGCTCGCCCAGCCCCAGCGCGTAGGCCTCCAGCACGCCGGCATCGGCGGCGCGGCCCTCGGCCTTGTTCGCGGCAAGGATGACCTTCGCCGACTTGCGCCTCAGGATGTCCGCGAACACCTCGTCCGTCGGCGTCACGCCCACCCGCGCGTCGAGCATGAAGAGGCAGGCGTCGGCCATCTCGACCGCGCGCTCGGTGAGCCGCCGCATCCGTCCCTGAAGGCTGTCGTCGGTCGCCTCCTCGAGCCCCGCGGTGTCGATCACCGTGAAGCGCAGGTCTCCCAGCCGCGCCTCCCCCTCGCGCAGGTCGCGCGTCACGCCCGGCTGGTCGTCGACCAGCGCGAGCCGCTTGCCGACCAGTCGGTTGAACAGCGTCGACTTGCCCACGTTGGGCCGCCCGACGATGGCGAGTGTGAACGGCATGGCCCCTCCGGTCCGGATCAGGGCGACGGTCTACACCGCAAAACCCTCACCGGAAAGCGCGAAGCACGCCGTCGTCGGTGACGATGTAGAGAACGCCGCCGGCGACGACCGGATCGGCGCTGGCTCCGCGCGGCAGTTCGACGGTGGACAGAAGCCGCCCCGACTGCGGATCGAAAGACCGGATCAGCCGGTCGTTCGACGCCACGATCAGCCGGTCGCCCGCGAGAAGGGGCCCGTAGTGCGCGAAGACGTCCTTCCGGCGGCGGGCCCGTTCGTTGGCGAAAAGCGGCAGATCCTCGGTCCAGACGACCGATCCGTCCGACGCGTCGAGCCGCACGAGCCGGTTCCGGTCGGACACGAGGAACACCGACCCGGCGGACACCTCCACGGGGCTCATCGCGCCGTGATCCGCCGTCCAGACCGTCTGACCGGTCCCGAAGTCGATCGCCGCCGTCCGGCCCGAATGGTTCCCCGCGTAGACCCGGCCGCCCGCGATCACCGGATCGCCTGTGATGTCGGAGACCCGCGCGATCACCGTGCCGGGCCGATCGCCCAGGACATAGGCGGTCCAGAGCACGGCCCCCGTCCCGGGCGCCGCCGCGACGAGCTCGCCCGACGCGAACGGAAACACCACCGCCTCGCCCGTCGCAGCCGGCGCCGCGCCGCCGATCACGGCCGTGCCGCCGGGCGTCGCCTCGACGCTCCAGGCGACTTCGCCCGTCGCGGTGTCGACGGCCCATCCGCGGCCGTCGCGGGCCGAGACGTAGACCTCGCCGCCGCGCACCGTGGGCGCCCCGGTGGCCGCGGCCGAAAGATCCTGCGACCAGATGACGCCGCCCGACGCCGCGTCGAGCGCGGAGAGCCGCCCGAAACCCGTCGTGACGTAGAGCCTCCCGCCCGAGACGGCGAGTCCGCCGCCCGACGCTTCGTCGGCCCGGTCCTCGGCCGGTGTCAGGCTGGCGGTCCACAGAAGCTGTCCGCCGGTCGACACCGCCGACACCCGCGCCCGGCTGTCGAGCGTGAAGACCCGGCCCTCGGCGACGACGGGCGACGCGGTGATCCGGTGGCCGCGGCTGTCGCCCTCGCCGATGCCGACCGACCAGATCTGCGTCGCGGCGCGCCCGAGCGCGGGGTTCTGGATGTCGTGATCCGGCGCGCCCGCCGTGTGGGTCCATGCCGCGTTCGCCACTTGCGGCGGCGCGCGGAACGGAACCTCGCGGTCCGCGGCTTCGGCCGACGGACGCAGATCGAGCCGTTCGCCCGTCAGGATCAGTTCCCGCTCGCCGCAGGCAGTCAGGAACAGGGCGCATGCGCACGCCCCCGCCAACGATCGTCGCAGCCGTGACACGTCCCCTTGTCCCCCTTCTGCCCGCCAGGCGTTTTCGCCCGTTCTTCCCGCCTCAGGACGCGTCGACCGACCCGCCCAGCGCCACAATCAACTGCAGGGTTCGCCGAAGCAAGCCTTCGCTTGCATCCGCGTCCCCGGCCAGTCCGGTGAGTATCTCGAGCGCCGCATCCCGGTCGCCCGCCTCGACATGCGCGAGCGCCGTCTGTTCGAGCGCAAGCGGACGGAAGGTGTGCCCCGGCGAGGTGAGAGGTTCAAGCATCGCGATCCGGTCGGCCGGCGGAACCTCGCCGGCCCCGATCATCGCCGCCTTCAGCGCCGCGAGGTCGCGGTAGATCTGCGGGACCGTCGCATCGGTGGTGAGCGCCACCAGATCCTCGTAGGCCGCCGACTCGCCGTCCGCCTCGATGGCCGTCGTCGCCGTCAGAAGCGAGATGACGGCGTCGGCGGGCGCATCTGTCCCGAGGCTTTCCAGAGCCGCGAGGCGGGCCCGGGGATCCTCCGCCTCGACGGCTGCGAGGATCGCGTCGCCCCGCGCCTGCGCCTCCGCCCGCGCCTCGGCCTTGCGCCACTCGTTCCACGCCGCGCCCGCGACGACGAGGATGACGACCGTGATGCCGATCCAGGCATAGCGCCGGAACAGGGTGAACAGGCGGTCGCGCCGGACTTCCTCGGTCACTTCGTTGATGAAACTGTCTTGGTTGGACACGCCGCGCCTCCGTCGTTTCCGGCCCTATACATCCTGTGGTCAAGCGTTGCAAAGACCACGCGCGACGGATCGACGGGCGACATCTTGCAGGTGCAGCGAGAAAAGACTAATCTGAACCGATCAGTTTAGCGTAATGGGAGGCAGAACAGCCGGCCCGGCGCGCAGCCGTGCGTGGCGCATGGCAGGAATGAGGACCCGCATCGCGGGGGAGAACCGGCAAGACATGAAACGTGTGTTTTCGATCCTGTTGGCGGCCGTCGTCGTCGTGGCGCTCTACCTGTTCGTCTTCGAGCGCGAGGCTGTGGTCGCCTTCGCCGCTGGCGACGACCGTCCAGACGCCGCGAGCGATGCCGCGCCTGCGCCCGAAGCCGCGACGCTCGACGTGGCCGCCGCGATCGAGGTGGTGGCGATGCGCTCGACGGCCTCCGTCATCGACCGCGCCGTTCTCGTGCGGGGTCAGACGCAAGCCGCCCGTCAGGTCGAGGTGCGAGCCGAAACCTCGGGACGGGTGATCTCCGAGCCCCTTCGGAAGGGATCTTCGGTCGAGGCCGGACAATTGCTCTGCGAGATAGATCCCGGAACGCGCGGCGTCGCGCTGCGCGAGGCCGAGGCGCGTCTGGCGCAGGCGCGCACCGGCATTCCCGAAGCGGAGGCCCGCGTGGCCGAGGCCCGCGCCCGGCTCGAGGAGGCCGAGATCAACGACCGCGCCGCGGCGCGGCTGGTCGAGGACGGCTTCGCCTCGCAGACCCGCGCGGCATCCGTCAGGGCCGCCGTCGAAAGCGCCCGCGCGGGCGTCACCACCGCCGAATCCGGGCTCGAGGCCGCGAACGCGGGGATCTCGTCGGCCGAGGCCGCCGTCGCCGCGGCCGAGAGAGAGATCGAGCGGCTGAAGATCACGGCACCCTTCGAGGGTCTTCTGGAATCCGACACCGCAGAGCTCGGCTCGCTCCTGCAACCGGGCGCGCTTTGCGCGACGGTCATCCAGCTCGATCCGATCAAGCTCGTGGGTTTCGTGCCGGAGACCCAGATCGAGGCGGTGGTGACAGGGGCGATGGCCGGTGCCCGGCTCGCCTCCGGCCGGGAGGTCATCGGCGAGGTCACCTTCGTCAGCCGCTCCGCCGATCCCACCACCCGGACCTTCCGCGTCGAGGTGGAGGTGGACAACGGCGACACGTCGATCCGAGACGGCCAGACCGTCGAGATCGCGGTCGCCTCCGACGGCACGGCGGCGCATCTTCTGCCGCAGTCCGCCCTGACGCTCGACAACGCGGGCCGGCTCGGCGTGCGTCTCGTCGCCGGGGACGGCACCGTCGCCTTCGCTCCGGTCACGCTGCTCCGCGACACGACGGACGGCGTCTGGGTGGACGGTCTCGCCGAGGAGGTCTCGGTCATCGTCGTCGGTCAGGAATACGTCACCGAGGGCGTGGCCGTGCAGCCGACCTACCGGGAGGCGAGCCGATGACCGGCATCGTCGACTGGGCCGCTTCGCGCGCGCGGATGATCCTCGCCTTCATCGCGCTGTCGCTGATCCTGGGCGGCGCGGCCTACGTCAATCTCCCCAAGGAGGGCGAGCCCGACATCGAGATCCCCGCGCTGTTCGTGTCGGTCCCGTTCCCCGGGATCTCGGCGGAGGACAGCGAGAAGCTCCTCGTCAAGCCGATGGAGACCGAGCTGTCGGACATCGACGGCCTGAAGGAGATGACCGGCACCGCGGCCGAGGGTTACGCCGGCCTCGTGATGGAATTCGAGTTCGGCTGGGACAAGACCAAGACGATCGCCGACGTGCGCGACCGCATGAACACCGTCGAGGCCGCCTTCCCCGACGGCGCGGACAACTACTCGATCAACGAGATCAACTTCTCCGAATTCCCGATCATCATCGTGAACCTGACGGGCGCCGTGCCCGAACGCACGCTGATCCGCGTCGCCAAGGACCTGCAGGACCGGCTCGAAGGGCTGGAGCCGGTGCTCGAGGCCTCCCTGACCGGCCACCGCGACGAGATGCTGGAGGTCGTGATCGATCCGCTCCGGCTCGAATCCTACAACGTCACGGCGGGGGAACTGATCAACGTCGTCACCCGCAACAACCAGCTCATCGCCGCGGGCGAGGTCGAGACCGAAAGCGGCGCGTTCTCGGTCAAGATCCCGTCTTCCTTCAGCGACCAGAGCGACATCTACGCCCTCCCCGTCAAGGTCGACGGCGACCGGGTCGTGACGCTGGGCGACCTGGCCGAGATCCGCCTGACCTTCGAGGACCGCGCCGGCACCGCCCGGTTCAACGGCGAGACCACGGTCGCGCTTCAGGTCGTC
>CAZUVG010000028.1:229-4330 GCA_964623765.1 uncultured Roseicyclus sp. | reverse complement strand
ACCGCGGCGCTCGTCCGCGACGAGGTCGACACCTTCCGCGGCTCGCTGCCGCCGGAACTGCAGCAGGCGATGAACATCGGAACCTCGAACGACCAGTCCCGCGTCGTGGCCTCGATGGTAAGCCAGCTCGAAGGTTCCGTCCTGACCGCCATCGCGCTCGTGATGATCGTGGTGCTCGCAGCCCTCGGGCCGCGCTCCGCCCTGCTCGTGGGCTTCGCGATCCCCGCTTCGTTCCTGATGACCTTCGCGCTCTTCGCGGTGATGGACGTGACGGTGTCGAACATCGTCATGTTCGGCCTGATTCTCGCCGTCGGCATGCTGGTGGACGGGGCGGTCGTGGTCGTCGAATACGCCGACCGGCGCATCTCGGAGGGCGCGGGCCCGATGACGGCCTATACCGAAGCCGCCAAGCGCATGTTCTGGCCCATCGCCGCTTCGACCGCGACCACCCTCTGCGCCTTCCTGCCGATGCTGTTCTGGCCCGGCGTGGCGGGCGAGTTCATGGGCATGCTGCCGGTCACGCTGATCTTCGTGCTGACCGCCTCCTTCATCGTGGCCCTGATCTACCTGCCGGTCATGGGCGGGGTCGCGGGCCGGCTCACCCGGATCTTCGAGCAAAGCTCGGACGCGCTGCGCCGGGCGCTGCCCTGGTGGGGGCGCGCGCTGATCGTGCCCGTGGCCTTCTACGGCGTCTTTCTCGGTGCGATGCAGATCCTCAACCCCGGCTACCTGTTCGGCGGCGCCTCGCCCCTGCCGGACGCGATCCGCTGGGTGCCCGGGGCGATCCTGTTCCTCGGATCCGCCGTCATCACGTCGATCGCGCTCGGCGCGGCGAGGATCGAGCGGCCGGCGCGGCGCGTGGCGTCGGGTGACCGCAGGACCCCCTTCGGCCGCGTCATCCGGCTGATCGCGGGCAACCCGGTCATGCCGCTGGTGACGATCGCGCTCGTCGCGGGCTTCGTGGTCGCGACCTTCTCGACCTACGGCGCCAACAACCGCGGCGTGGAGTTCTTCGTCGAGAACGAGCCCGAGCAGGCCATCGTCTACGTGCAGGCGCGCGGCAACCTGTCGCTCGCCGAGAAGGACGCGATCGTACAGCAGGTCGAGGAGGTGATCCTCGGCACGACCGGCGTGCAGAGCGCGTTCGCCTTCGCCGGCGAGGGCGGTCTCAACTCGAACACGGCCGGCGTGGGCGGCCCGCGCGACGCCGTGGGCCAGGTCCAGATCGAGCTCGTCCCGTGGGAGGACCGCGCCGCCTACGCCCGTTCGCTCGACGGGATCACGGCCGAGGATCTCGACGGTGATCTCATCATCGAGCGCCTGCAGGCGGACCTCGACAGGATCCCCGGGATCCGGACCGAGATCCTCAATCTCGCGCAGGGTCCGGCCTCGGCCAAACCCGTTCACCTGCGGCTCAAGTCGGAAAGCTGGGAGGATCTCCTCGCCGCCGCCGAGATCGCGCGCCGGAAATACGACGAGACGCCCGGCCTCACCGCCGTCGAGGACAGCCGGCCTCTCCCCGGCATCGACTGGCAGATCAACGTCGACGTCGAGAAGGCCGGCCGGTTCGGCGCCGACGTCGCCACCGTGGGCGCGATGGTGCAACTCGTCACGCGCGGCGTCCTGCTCGACACGATGCGCGTGAGCAGCTCCGACGAGGAGATCGAGATTCGCGTGCGCCTGCCCCGGGACGACCGCGTGCTCTCGACCCTCGACACGCTCAAGGTGCGCACGGACGGCGGGCTGGTGCCGCTGTCGAACTTCATCACCCGCGAGCCGGTCGAGAAACTCGCCCAGATCGACCGCGCCGAGCAGAAGCGCTTCTTCGACGTCAAGGCCGGCGTGGCCGAAGACCTCGTCAAGATCACGCCGGCGGACGGCGGGGACATTTCGTTCGCGCCCGCCTCCGCGCTCGAGACCGACGCGGACCTCGCCGGGCGCGTCGCCGCCGGAGAGGTGACCTATCAGCCGGTCAACGCGAACGAGCGCATCGCGGCGCTGACCGAATGGCTGGAAACCGAGACCCCGTTTCCCGCGGGCGTCACGTGGGAATGGACCGGCGACCAGGAGGATCAGGCCGAAAGCCAGGCGTTCCTCTCCTCGGCCTTCGCCGCCGCGCTCGGCCTGATGTTCATCATCCTGCTGGCGCAGTTCAACTCGTTCTACAATGCCGTGCTGGTGCTTCTGGCCGTGATCCTGTCGACCACGGGCGTGCTGATCGGGATGCTGGTGATGCAGCAGCCCTTCTCCATCATCATGACCGGGACGGGGATCGTGGCGCTGGCCGGGATCGTGGTGAACAACAACATCGTGCTGATCGACACCTATCAGGAATACTCCCGCTACATGTCGAAGATCGAGGCGATCATCCGGACCGCCGAGGTGCGCGTCCGTCCGGTGCTCCTGACCACGATCACCACGATGGCCGGTCTGGCGCCGATGATGCTCGGCATCAGCCTCGACTTCATCAACGGCGGCTATGCGATCGACAGCCCGACCGCGCTCTGGTGGAAGCAGCTTGCCACCGCTGTGGTCTTCGGGCTCGGCATCGCGACGATCCTGACGCTGGTTCTCACGCCCTCGCTGCTGGCGCTCCGCGTCTGGGTCGGCATCGGGGCGTACCGGTCCGCGAACGCGCTCCGCGCCCTCTCGCTCGGGCGCGACAGCGCGACAGCCCGGGACAACGCGCTGCGGCGCGCGGCCGCGAAGATCCAGACGCCCGAGATCCTGTGGGAGACGGAGGACCGCCCGGCGGACCTGCCCGAAGCGCCCCCGGGCGACGGCCGGCTGCGCGCGGCGGAGTGATCCGGCCGCTCCGGTCGTGACGCGTCAGTCGGCGCAGGTCCACGTCCCGCGGTAGCCGACCGTCAGACCCTCCTCGAGCGCGAAGCGCAGATCGGCGAGAATGCCCGCCCCGGACTCCTCGTCGGGGCGCGGGACGACCTCGAGGGTCAGCCCCTCCGCGGAGAAGACCCGTCCGTCCGGCGCGAGCGTGCCCTCCGCGCCCTCGGGGGCCTCCGACAGTGTCACGAGCGTTCCGCTGAGTTTCATCGCGGCCCGGGTGGTCTCCGCGCCGCCCCACGTGACGAGGATCGGCTCGCTCCGCGTCGTGCGCACGAAGCGGCACGCCGCCCCGCCCTCGCCCGCCACGCGCGCGATCTCTTCCGGCGTCAGATCCTCGGGATCGAGGCTCGCCAGCACCGGCGCCGCGAGCGCCTCCTCGACCGTGCCGGTCTCGGCCGTCGGCTCCTCTTCCTGCAGCGACGGCGGCACTTCGGCGTCGACATCGCCTTCGAGCACCGCGATCAGGTAGCGCATCTCGGAGATCTCCTTCTGCTGCGCCGCGATGATCTCGTCGGCGAGCTTGCGCACACGCGGGTCCTCGATGTTCGCGCGGTTCGAGGTCAGGATCGCGATCGAGTGGTGCGGGATCATCGCCCGCATGTAGCTCAGCCCGTCGACCGTCGCCTGGCTGCGCACGAGCCAGAGCGCGGCGGCGAAGACCACGACGCTGCCCGCGTAGATCGCGATGTTGGCGGCCCGGCTCGAATACATCGGCAGCATGAAGCTCAGCATGATGATCGCCATCGTGGCGCCCATCAGGATCGCCATGTAGACGCGCGTCTCGCTCCAGAAGACATGCGACAAGACGTAGGTGTTGAGATACATCAGCCCGAACATCACGACCGTCGAGGTCAGGATCATCGCGCCGAAACGCCAGTAGGACATGGATCTTTCCCTTCGGTTCCTCCCCGAACGCGAAGGATGATCCACCGGTTCCCCCGCAGGCGTCACGGCGTTGGCGCTATCTTCTTGCATATCAGGAGCTTGACCCGTCCGGGCCCGGGTACCGGCTCAGGCCGCCTCGTCGGTCTCCGCCGCCTGCCGCTGCCAGAGCGAGTAGTACCGGCCCTGCCGGGCCAGCAGGCTCTCGTGCGAGCCCTCCTCCACGATCTCGCCCGCCTCGAGCACCACGATCCGGTCGGCATCCGCGATCGTCGACAGGCGGTGCGCGATGGTCAGGACCGTGCGCCCCTTTCCCATCGCCCGAAGCTCGCTCTGGATCTCCCGCTCGGTTTCGGTATCGAGGGCCGAGGTCGC
>CAZUVG010000028.1:0-219 GCA_964623765.1 uncultured Roseicyclus sp. | reverse complement strand
GAGTAGCGTCCGCGCGATCCCCACGCGCTGCTTCTCGCCGCCGGACAGCTTCAGCCCCCGCTCGCCCACCGCCGTCTCGTAGCCCTCGGGCAGGCTCGTGATGAAGTCGTGGATCTTGGCGGCCTTCGCCGCCGCCTGGATCTCCTCGAACGAGGCGCCGTCGCGGCCATAGGCGATGTTGTAGCGGATCGTGTCGTTGAACAGCACCGTGTCCTGCGG
>CAZUVG010000027.1:0-14424 GCA_964623765.1 uncultured Roseicyclus sp. | reverse complement strand
GCCCGCAAGCGCGCCGAGCCCGATCATCAGGAGCGGCGCGCCGGTGAAGGCCCGCGCGATCAGGTTGTCCGCGCCGGTCGCGTTCGCCCATGCGGCGATGGCGATGGAGAGGACGAGATAGGGCGCCGTGTTCACCAGGGCTCCGCCGGCGAAAAGGGCGCTGTCGCGCGCCTGCAGCGGATCGAACAGCGCCAGGACCGCGAGGATTGCGGCCGAGGCGAGCCAGACCTTCTGGTCGCGCCAGAGGCTCGTGAGCGTGGCGCGGGGGCCGGTTCGGTGAAGGGCGGTGTCGGACATGTCGGGCGTTCCGGTGTTGTATGTCTGCGGCGCTGCAGCCGCGGATGGATCAGGCGGCGCCCTTGGCCGGGCGGACGACGACGCCTTCGCAGCATTCAGAGGTGAGGAAGCCGAGCACCCCGTGCATCGCCGCGTAGTCGGCACGGTTGAACACCTCGCGTCCCCGCCGCTCCTGCACGACGAGCGCGGCATCGACCAGCGTCGAGAGGTGATGCGCGAGCGTCGAGGGGGCGAGGCCGAGATGGGCGCCGATCTCGCCGACGCGCAGCCCGTCGTCCCCGGCCTTCACCAGCAGGCGAAAGATCGCGAGGCGTGCATCGTGGCCGAGGGCGGCAAGGGCGCGGGCATGGGGAGACGTCAAGCTCATGGCGTCAACATATCTACTTCTCTGGTTATGTCGAGTCATTTTCTACCGTCTGTCTGCAAGCACCTCGTTACATGCCCGTTACATCCGGGTCCTAGACGGCGCGAAAGGACAGGGGCACAGACCTATCGATGACCATAGACCTCCGGAACGTCACCAAGAGCTTCGGGCAGCAGGCGGCGGTGGACGGCATCACCTGCGAGATCGCCCCTCGGGAGTTCTTCGCCATCGTCGGCGCCTCGGGATGCGGGAAATCCACGTTGCTGCGCCTGATTGCCGGGCTGGAGCCGATCAGCGGCGGCGAGATCCGTCTGTCCGGCGCGGCGGTGAGCGGCCCCGGCCTCCACGTGGCACCCGAGGCGCGGAACGTTGGCTTCGTCTTCCAGTCCTACGCGCTCTGGCCGCATCTGGACGTGCGCGGCAACGTCGCCTTCCCCGCGCAGATGGCGGGCCTGTCGAGGTCCGAGGCACGGACCCGCGCGAATCGGCATCTCGCGACCGTCGACCTGACCGCCTTCGCCGACCGCAGGCCCGCGGACCTGTCCGGCGGCCAGCGCCAGCGCGTCGCGCTCGCTCGCTGCCTCGCGCAGGGGGCACGGACGATCCTGATGGACGAGCCGCTCGCCAACCTCGACCCGCACCTCCGCGCCGCGATGGAACGGGAACTCGTGGCCTTCCACCGCGAGGCCGGCGCGACCACGGTCTACATTACCCACGACCAGCGCGAGGCGATGGCGGTGGCCGACCGCATGGCGGTGATGGCGCGCGGCCGGTTCCTGCAGGTGGGTGCGCCGACCGAGGTCTACACCCGCCCCGCCTCGGCCGAGGTCGCCCGCTTCATCGGCGCGGGCGCGGTGCAGCCCGTGACGGTCGCGGCCGGCCGGGTTACGCTCGCCGGGCGCGCGGTGCCCGTCGTGGGCGCCGAGGGCCGCGACGGCCGCGGCGAGGCGCTTTTCCGTCCCGAGGACCTTGCGCCCTGCGGCGACCACTCCGGCCTTCCGGCCCGCGTCGACCACGTCCTCTACCGCGGCGGCCTCTGGGAAGCGCAAGTGGAGATCGAGGGGTTGCCCGCGCCGATGGAACTGCACGTCCGCCGGCGCCTTTCCGTCGGGGAGGCGCTGAACCTGCGGGTCAAGACCGGCTGGCTCCTGCCCGCCTAGAGCCGCCATGGCACGACACCGGGCGGCAGGCGACGGCCTAGCACGTCGAGCGCCGTCATGAGCGCGATGGTCGCCAGCACCGTCACCGCCGACATCGCGGCGGCGAGGGTAGTGTAGCCGCCGCCCTCGTAGTTGTAGATCGCCGTCCCGATCGTCTCCGTCCCGGTGGACCACAAGAGCGCGGAGACCGTCACCTCGTTGTAGGCGGTCAGGAACACGAGGATCGCGCCCGATGCCGCGGCGGGCGCCACGAGCGGCAGCGTGATCCGCCGCATCCGCGCGCCGAAGCCTGCGCCCGAGACCCGCGCCGCCTCGTCCAGCGCCGGGTCGAGTTGCAGGAAGGCCGCCGTGATGGGTTTCAGCGCGACTGCGAAGAAGGCACAGAGATAGGCGAGCAAGATGATCGCGAGCGTGTTGTAGATCGAGATGCCGAGGAACGGCAGCGGCCGGATGAAGGCGAGGATGAAGGCGACCGAGATGACGAGACCGGGGATCGCGTAGGTGATCTCGGCGAGCGTGGCGAGGCCCGTCCCCACGCGCCGCTGCGCCCCCCGCGCCCCCGCCAGCATCCGCGCCAGAAGGATGCCGAGCCCTGCGATCAGCACTGCCGCGGCCCCGGCGGTCAGCGTGGAGTTTCGGAAGGCGCGCAGCGTCACCGACTGCTCGAACAGGATTTCGCGGAAGTTCGCGAGCGTGACCGTGTCGGCGTTGAGCGGCAACCCGTAGGTGACGACGAGCGCCGTCCCGAAGAGCGCCGTCACCGGCAGCACGAGCGTCGTCACGACGAGCGCGGCCATCGCCCCCTCCACCGGCGCACGCCAGCGTCCGAGCGCAAGGTGCAGCGGCGCCTGCGGTGGCCCGATCAGGGCGTTACGCGTCCGGTTGAGGAGCGTGAGTTGCACGAGCACCACCATCACCGCGACCATGGCGAGAATCGCCGAGATCACTGCCACATCGGCCAGCATAGACGGCCCGAAGGCGGCAAGCCTCTGCCAGATCAGCACCGGCAGCGTCACGTAGCGCCCCGGGATACCCAGAAGCGCCGGGATGCCGAAGTTGCCCAGCGCCGAGACGAAGGCGAGCGCGTAGGCCGCGATGAGCGTCGGCGCGAGCAGCGGCAGGATCACCCGCCGCAGGAGCGCACCGGCCCCGGCGCCGGCGGTCCGGGCGGCGTCCGACATCTCGCGGGGCAGCGTGCGGAGCGCAGCCAGCACCACAAGGAAGACAAGCGGCGTGTTCTGCACGGCAAGGAGCGCGATCACCCCGCCCCGGCCGTAGAGCGGATGCGGCGAGCCCGGCGGCGGCGCGAGGCCGAGCGTGTTCAGAACCGGCGAGGACGGCCCCATCGCCTGCACCCATGCGATGGCCGTCACGTGCGGCGGGATCATCATCGGGATGAGCAGAAGGAATGTCAGCACGGCCTTGGCCCGCGTGTCCGTAAGGCCGATCACGATGGCGACCGTCGCGCCCACGACGAGCGAGATCGCTGCCGAGATCCCGGCGCTCTCCAGCGACCGCCAGAGCGCGCGGGGGACCGATCCGCCCGAGAGCATCTCGATGGCCGGCCCGAGGGAGAAGCCGCTGCCGTCGCTCAGGCCCACCCGCGCCAGCAGACCCAGCGGAAAGACGAAGAGCGCGAGCGCAAAGATGCAGAGAGCGGCAAGGGTGATCCCCTCGCCGCTCCGCAGGTAATGGGCCGTTCTGGCGAGCCTACTGGCCAAAGATCTCGACGAAACGCAGGCGGTCCTGTTCGGCGCTCCCGAGCGCGGCCGCGGGGTCGAAGTCGAGAAGCGTGATGTCTCCCGGCGACGGGAAGCCCTCGGGCGGCGCGATCGCCGGATGCGCCGGCAGGTAGCCCATGTCGGCGGCGAGTTGCTGGCCTTCGGGCGAGAGGAGGAAGTCGACGAAGGCCTGTGCCGCGGGCACGTTCTGCGCGGTGGACAGGATCGCGACGGGTTCGGTCACCGCGGAGACGCCTTCTTCCGGGAAGACGAAGCCCACCGGCGCGCCGTTCGGGATCTCGCGGATCGGCAGGAAGTCGACCACCATGCCGAACATCTGCTCGCCGCCCGCGACCGCGCGGTACACGCCGCCATTGCCGCCCTGCGGGTTCGCGCCCTGGCTCGCGAGGCCATCGTAGTATTCCCAGCCGAGATCGGGGTGCGAGGTGAGCGAGACCATGTGGATCGTCGCGGCACCGGAGGTCAGGGGCGAGGGCATGGCGATCTGGCCCTCCGCCTCCGGGCGGAGAAGGTCGGACCACGACTCCGGCACGAAGGGTGCGGCGGTGTTGTAGACGATGCCGGTCGTGATGAGCTTCGTGGAGAAGTAGTGCCCCTCGGGGTCCATGATGGCCGGCTCGTAGGCCGAGGTGTCGGCCCCGGGGTAGGCCATGAGGCGGCCCTGCGCCTCGAGTCCCTCCATCGTCACCATGTCGGCGATCAGAAGGACGTCGGGCTGTGGGTTGCCGGCGACGAACTCGGCCTCGAGCCGGGCCATGATCTGCGTGGTGCCGTCGCGGACCCAATCAACCTCGACCCCCGGATAGGCGGCCATGAAGGCATCGACCGTCTGCTGCGCGTCCTCGTTGGGCTGCGAGGTGTAGAGCACCAGCGTTCCCGTGACCCCGTCCTGTGCCACGGCCTGCGCCGCGAGGAGCGCGGCGATGCCGATTCCGTAGAATGCGGTTTTCATGTGCGTTTCCCTTGTCCTGTCCTGAGCCCCACATGGGGGCAGCCCCCGCTTAGGGACGCGATGTAACAGGCAGCACAAGAACGTGTGACGGAAGCGTGAAAGGTATGCACTCCTGCCATTTCGGCCGGACCGCGCATTTCCGGCTTGCGCCCGAACGCTCCTGGCATTGTTATGCAGGCGTATAGCAAGGCGAGACCCCATGCCCGACGAGACGCCGAGATTCACGCGAAAGGCGCCCGACGACCGCCGGCGGGCGCTCGTCGAGGCTGCAATCGCCACCGTCGCCGAAGCGGGCGTGCAGGCTGCGACCGTCCGGGCCATCGCGGGTCGCGCGGGAGTCACGCAGGGTCTGATCCGGCATCACTTCGCGTCGAAGGAGGCGCTGATCGCCGCGGCCTACGCGCACCACATGGAGCGGATGACGGAGATCGTCTCGGCGGCGGCGGGACCGGCGTCGGACCGCGCAGGCGACCGGCTCTCGCGCTTCGTCGCCGCCTCCCTCGCGCCTCCGGTCATGTCCTCCGACTGGGTTGCGCCCTGGGCCGGGTTCCTCGGCGCGGCGCTCCATGACCCTGCGCTTGCGCGTGTCCACGACAGGACATACCGCGGGTTCCGCGACCTGCTGGAGGCGCTGATCGGCGACACGCTGCGCGGGGCCGGACGCCCTGTCGGCCCGGCGGAGCGGCGGCGGCTGGCGGTGGCCTGCAACGCGCTGATCGACGGGCTCTGGATCGAGGGCGGCGCAGGCAGCGATGCGCTGGCCGAGGGGGAAGCCGCGCGGCTCGGCATCGCGTCGGTCTCGGCGCTTCTCGGCATGGATCTGCCCGGCCCGGGCGACAGGAAGGAGACGGCATGAGATACGCGAAGGTTCTCGACCGGGTCGCCGATCTGGGCGGCGCGAAATGGGAGGTTCATTTCCGCGGCAGGGCGCTGGCCGCGGCAGGACGAGACATCGTGGAACTGACAATCGGCGAACCGGACACGCCGACGCCTTCCCACCTCGTCGAGACGGCCGCGGCAGCGATGCGCGCCGGCCGCACGGGTTATTCCAGCGGCCCGGGAGAGGAGGGGCTGCGTGCGGCGCTGGCCCGCCGCTACGCGGAACGGAGCGGGCGCGCGATCCTCCCTGCGCAGGTTCTCTGCTTTCCCGGAACGCAGACCGCTCTCCACGCCGTCATGGCGGGGCTGGTCGACCCCGGCACCGAGGTTCTGGTCGGCGACCCGATGTACGCCACCTACGAGGGCGTGATCCGTGCCGCGGGCGGCGACGTGGTGCCGGTGCCGCTCGATCCCGCGCGGGGCTTCCGGATGCGGGCGGAGGATGTCGCGGCGCGGGTCGGCCCCCGGACGCGCGCGATCCTGCTCAACACGCCGCACAACCCGACGGGCGCGATCCTGACCCGTGACGATCTTGCGGCCATCGGCGAGGTGGCGCGCGCCCGCGACCTGTGGGTCGTGAGCGACGAGGTCTACGAGGAACTGGTGTTCGAGGGCGAGAGCTTCGCCTCCCCGCTGTCGCTTCCGGAACTCGCAAACCGCGTGATCGCGACATCATCCATCTCGAAGTCGCATGCAGCGCCCGGCTTCCGCAGCGGCTGGATCGTCGGCCCGCAAGCATTCTGCGACCGCCTCCTGCCGCTGTCGGAGACGATGCTCTTCGGCAACCAGCCCTTCATCGCCGACATGACCGAGGCCGCCGTCGCCGCCGGTCCCTCCGAGGTGGCGCGCGACATGCGTCGCCGCTACGCCGCACGCGCGCAGCGGCTGAAGGCGCGGCTGGAGGCGGCGGGACCGCTCCGGGTCCACGCGCCGCAGGCGGGCATGTTCGCCATGGTGGACATTTCGGCGACCGGCCTGCGATCGACGGCCTACGCGCTCGACCTGCTGGACCGCGCCGGCGTCGCCGTCATGCCGGGGGAAGCCTTCGGCGCCACGCTCGACGACTGGGTCCGCGTCAGTCTCACGGTCGCCGACGACCGCTTCGACGCGGCCATGTCCCGGATCGCGGACCACGCCGCTGCCACTGTCGGGGCGGCACCATGAACGCGTCGCAGTCGAGGCAACGGCACCGTGGCAGCCCGCCGCGCGCTTCGATGTCCGGCAGGCCGGGGGCCGCGGGATGAACGGGCCGACGGTTGGCGAGGCGCTGCTACTGGCGCTCGCGCGGCGCGAGGTGGATACCGTTTTCGGCATCCCGGGCGTGCATACGGTCGAGATGTATCGCGGCCTGTCCGCCGCCGGTATCCGCCACGTCACCGCCCGCCACGAGCAGGGCGCGGGGTTCATGGCGGACGGCTACGCCCGCGCGTCGGGTCGGCCGGGCGTGGCGCTCCTGATCACCGGGCCGGGGCTCACCAACGCGATCACGCCCATGGCACAGGCGCGGGCGGACTCCGTCCCGATGCTGATCCTGTCGAGCGTCAACGCCCGCGACAGCCTCGGCCGGGGCCTCGGCCACCTGCACGAACTGCCCGACCAGCGTGGCCTCGCCGGGAGCGTGGCGCTGTCCTCCCGGCGCATGGAGCAGGCAGAAGACCTCGGGACCGCGCTCGACGCGGCCTTCGCGACCATGACCGGGGCGCGCCCGGGGCCGGTGCACCTGGAACTGCCTCTCGACCTCGCGCCTGAGCCGTTCGGCGCCCCCATCCCGGAGCCTGCGGCGCCCGTGCGGCCCGCCCCGGACACCACCGCCATCGAGGCCGCCGCGCAGCTCCTCGCCGCGGCGTGCCGTCCAGTGATCCTTGCGGGAGGCGGGGCGAAAGGGGCTGACGTGGTGTCGCTGGCCGAGAGGCTCGACGCGCCAGTGGTGCAGACAGTCAATGCCCGCGGCCTCGCACACGACCATCCGCTCGGCATCCCGGCGAGCCCCAGCCTGCCCGCCGTCCGCGAGTTGATCGGGGAGGCAGACGTCGTGCTCGCGCTCGGAACGGAACTGGGGCCTACCGACTACGACATGTATGCCACGGGCCGGATGCCCGCCTTCGGGCGCCTCGTGCGCGTGGACTCCTGCCCCGGGCAACTGGCCCGGCACCCGTCCGAGGTTGCAATCGAAGCCCGCAGCGAGGACACCGTCGCCGCGCTCCTGCAGGCGCTGGGGCCGGGATCCGCGGACGGCGACGGCGGCGCCCGGGCGCGGGTGGCGCGCGACGCGGCCTGGCAGGGACTGGACCCCGAGGTGCAGCGCCAGTGCCGCATCCTGGCAGCACTCCGCGACGCGGTGCCGGGCGCGCTCCTTGTCGGCGACAGCACGCAGCCCGTCTACGCGGGCAACCTCTGGCACGACCACGACCGGCCCGGAGGCTGGTTCAACGCCGCCACGGGCTACGGCGCGCTCGGCTACGCGATCCCGGCGGCGATCGGGGCGGCGATCGCCCGTCCCGATCTGCCGGTGATCTGCCTCGCGGGCGACGGCGGGGCGCAGTTCTCCATGGCCGAGCTTATGACGGCGCGCGACGCGGACCTGCCCATCACCTTCGTCATCTGGAACAACCGCGGATACGGCGAGATAGCCGTCTCCATGCGGGAGGCGGCCGCGGAGATCGTGGGCTGCGACCCGACCCCGCCCGACTTTGCCCATCTCGCGCGCGCCTGCGCCATGCCGCACGCGCGGTGCGCACCCGAGCCGGAGGAAATCGCGGCCCGCGTGGCGGAGGCACGGCGACAGGACGGCCCCGCCATCGTGGAAATCGAGGCGCCGCGCATGTCCTGAGGCGCAGTCTCAGGACAGCAGGCGGCGGAGGGCACGGGCATGCTCGGCCACGACGTCCTCCCGCCGGACGTGCCGGCCGTCGCGGACGACATGCGCGCCGGCCGCCCAGACGTCGCTGACCCCGACATCCGGGCCGAAGATCCAGCGGTCGAGCAAGGTCTCGCCATCCGACCCGAGTTCGATCGGGTCGCGCAGCGCCACCATGTCCGCATCCGCGCCCGGGGCCAGCCCCGCCTGCCCCGCGCCCAGTGCCTGTGCCCCGCCCGCCAGCGCCGCGCCGAAGATCCGCGCGCCCGTCGATCCCCCACCCTCGGCCAGCACGTTTCGCGCCCCGTGCAGGAGGCGCTGGCCGTATTCCAGCATCCGCATCTCCCCCGGTGCCGAGATCGCGATGTTCGAGTCCGTGCCGAGGGCGATGCGGCCGCCATCGTCGAGATACGGCACGGCGGGGAAAGTCCCGTCGCCGAGATCGGCCTCCGTCACCGGGCAGAGGCCAGCCACTGCCCCAGACCGCGCGAGATCCCGCCGCTCGGCCTCGTCGAGGTGAGTGGCGTGGACCAGGCACCACCGTTCGTCCACCTCGCAGGTCTCCAGCAGGAGCGTCACGGGCCTGCGGCCCGAGAAGGCAAGGCACTCGTCGACCTCGCGCGCCTGCTCGGCCACGTGGATGTGGAGGGAACGCCCCGGCAGGGCATGGGCGAGCCGGGCGATCTGCCCGGCGCTCGCGGCGCGGAGCGAATGGGGCGCGAGGCCCACGCGGTCCTGCGGCCGGGCGCACAGCCGGTCGCAGGCGGCGACGAGACCGGCGAAGGCATCGGGGGACGTGACGAAGCGGCGCTGTCCCTCCCCCGGCGGGACCGGGCCGAAGCCGCCGTGGGCGTAGAAGACCGGCAGATGCGTCAGGGCGATGCCGGTGGCCTCCGCCGCGGCGAAGATGCGCGCCGACAGTTCCGCCGGGTCGTCGTAGGGCACGCCGTCCCGGTCATGGTGTAGGTAGTGGAATTCCCCCACCCGCGTGAAGCCCGCTTCCAGCATCTCGACATAGGCCATCCCGGCCAGCGCCTGAAGGTCCCGTGGCGTCACCGACAGGGCGAATCGATACATCGCCTCGCGCCACGTCCAGAAGCTGTCGCGTCCCGCCCCACGCCGCTGCGCGAGCCCGGCGAAGCCGCGCTGGAAAGCATGGCTGTGGACGTTCGGAAGCCCCGGCAACAGGCACTCCGCCCTGAAATCGCCCGGCGCGGGCGGCACGCCGGGCAGGATCGCGGCGATCCGTCCGTCTGCCAGCGCCACCCGCACGTCGCTCCGCCAGCCTTCGGGAAGAAGAGCGCGCTTCGCGTGGATCATGCCGGTCTCCCTACGCCCGCCCGGAACGGCCGAATCCGCTTCCGTGGCTCTTGTTAATATGTATATACTTATTATCGGCAACCACGTCGACAAGAGAGGGAGAGCATGGCCGGTCCGACCGTTCTCGCCGATGCGCGGCTTCCGGGCACGCCGGAGGACGGCGGCCTGTTCGACATCCGGATCGAAGACAGACGGATCGCCCGAATCGGGCAGGGGACGGACCGGACAGGTGCCGAGATGATCGACTGCGAGGGACGCCTCGTCACGCCCGCGCCGATCGACTGCCACACCCACCTCGTCCACGGCGGCGACCGCGCGGGCGAGTTCGAGATGCGGCAGGCGGGGGCGAGCTATGCCGAGATCGCGCGCGCCGGCGGAGGCATCGTCTCGACCATGCGCGCGACGCGGGCGATGGACGTGGAGGGACTGGTGGCCTCTGCCCTGCCCCGGCTGGACGCTCTCATCGCCGAGGGCGTGTGCACGGTCGAGATCAAGTCGGGCTACGGGCTGGAAACCCGTGCCGAACTCGACATGCTCCGCGCCGCGCGCAGGCTTGCGGAGGTGCGCAACGTGCGGATCACGACCACCTGGCTCGCCGCCCACGCCCTGCCGCCGGAACACGCGGGCGCGCGGTCGGACTACATCCGCGACGTCGCCATCGCCGGGCTGGAGCAGGCCCACGCGGAGGGGCTGGTGGATGCCGTGGATGCCTTCTGCGAGGGGATCGCCTTCACGGCCGGGGAGATCGACCCCCTTTTCGCGCGGGCGCGGGCGCTGGGACTGCCGGTGAAGCTCCATGCCGAGCAGCTGTCGCATTCGGGCGGCGTGCAGCTTGCCGCACGGCACGGGGCGCTGTCGGTCGACCATGTCGAATACGCCACCGAGGCGGACGTGGCCGCCATGCGGGCCGCGGGGAGCGTCGCCGTCCTCCTGCCCGGGGCCTTCTACATGCTGCGCGAGACGCAGGCGCCCCCGGTCGCGGCCTTCCGCGCCGCGGGTGTGCCGATGGCGCTTGCGACCGACTGCAACCCGGGCACGTCGCCGCTGTCCTCCATCCTGCTCGCCATGAACATGGGGGCCGTCCTGTTCGGTCTGACGGTGCCGGAATGCCTCGACGGGGTGACGCGGCACGCCGCGCGGGCGCTGGGGGTTTCGGACGAGACGGGACGCCTCGCGCCGGGGCTCTCGGCCGATCTCGCCGTCTGGGACGCCGAGACGCCGGCGCAACTCGTCGGGCGGCTCGGGCTGAACCAGCTGCACCTGCGCATCTTCCGGGGCGAGGTTTTCGATGGTTGAGTCGCTCGTCCCCGGCGCGGTCGGTCTCGGCACGCTCGCCCGCGTCTATCTCCGCGGTGCGGCCGTCCGCCTCGACCCGGCCGCCCTGCCGGCCATGGACGCCTCCGCCACCCGCATCGCCGAGGTCGCCGCCGGGAGCGACCCGGTCTACGGCGTCAACACCGGCTTCGGCAAGCTCGCCTCCATCCGCATCGGCTCGGGCGACGTGGCACGGCTCCAGCGCAACCTCATCCTCAGTCACTGCTGCGGCGTGGGCGCTCCGCTGGTGCCGGAGGTGGTGCGCCTCGTCATGGCGCTGAAGCTCCTCTCCCTCGGGCGCGGGGCCTCGGGAGTGCGGCGGGCGGTGGTGGACCTTTTGCAGGGGATGCTCGACAAGGATGTCCTGCCGGTGATCCCCGGACAGGGCTCGGTCGGGGCCTCGGGCGATCTCGCCCCGCTCGCGCACATGACGGCGGCGATGATCGGCGCGGGCGAGGCCGAAGTCGCGGGCCGCCGGATGCCCGCCCGCGCGGCGCTGGACGCCGCCGGCCTTTCACCCGTGGAACTCTCGGCGAAGGAGGGGCTCGCGCTCATCAACGGCACGCAGGTCTCGACGGCGCTGGCGCTCGCGGGTCTGTTCCGGGCGGAACGGGCGTTGCAGGCCGCCGTCGTGACCGGGGCGCTCTCCACCGACGCCGCGATGGGATCGACCACGCCCTTCACCGCCGAGATCCACCGCCTGCGGGGACATGCCGGCCAGATCGACGTGGCCGCCGCGCTGGAGGCGCTGCTGGAGGAGTCAGAGATCCGCCTCAGCCATATCGAGGGCGACGAGCGCGTGCAGGACCCCTATTGCCTGCGCTGCCAGCCGCAGGTCGCGGGCGCCTGTCTCGACCTGCTTCGGCAGGCGGCGCGGACGCTGGAGATCGAGGCCAACGCGGCCACCGACAACCCGCTCGTCCTGTCCGACGGCCGCGTGGTCTCGGGCGGCAACTTCCACGCCGAGCCGGTGGCCTTCGCCGCCGACCAGATCGCCCTCGCCGTGGCCGAGATCGGCGCCATATCGCAGCGGCGGATCGCGATGCTGGTGGACCCGGCGCTCAGCTTCGGCCTGCCCGCGTTCCTTTCGCCGTCGCCGGGGCTGAACTCGGGGCTGATGATCGCCGAGGTCACCTCCGCCGCGCTGATGAGCGAGAACAAGCAACTCGCGCACCCGGCGTCCGTGGATTCAACGCCCACCTCCGCCAACCAGGAGGATCACGTCTCGATGGCCTGCCACGGCGCCCGCCGGCTCCTGCCGATGACGGAGAACCTGTTCCACATCGTGGGTATCGAGGCCATCGCGGGTGCGCAGGGCGTGGCGCTGCGCGCGCCGCTTGCGACCTCGCCGCTTCTCGCGCGCAGCGTCGCGACCCTGCGCGAGCACGTTGCCGAACTCGCCGGGGACCGCGACCTCTCGCCCGACCTCGCCGCAGCCGCGCGCCTCGTGGCCTCGGGTGCCCTCACGCGCGGCCTCGACCACCTCCTTCCCGCGCTCGCACCGGAGACCCCGACATGAACGACACTCGCCACAACATGCGCGACGTCTTCCCGCCCACGGGGCCGGAGCTGAACGCGAAATCATGGCAGACCGAGGCGGCGCTCAGGATGCTGATGAACAACCTCCACCCGGACGTCGCCGAGAACCCGCACGAGCTGGTGGTATACGGCGGGATAGGCCGCGCGGCACGGACATGGGACGACTTCGACGCGATCGTGGCCTCGCTGAAGGATCTGGAGGGCGACGAAACGCTTGTCGTCCAGTCCGGCAAGCCCATCGCCATCGTCCGCACCCACGCCGACGCGCCGCGCGTGCTGATCGCGAATTCCAACCTAGTGCCGCACTGGGCCGACTGGGCGCATTTCAACGAGCTCGATCGCAAGGGCCTGATGATGTACGGCCAGATGACGGCCGGGTCGTGGATCTACATCGGCACGCAGGGCATCGTTCAGGGAACCTACGAGACCTTCGCCGAAGCCGGGCGCCAGCATTACGACGGCGACCTGCGCGGCCGCTGGATCCTGACCGCAGGCCTCGGCGGCATGGGGGGCGCGCAGCCGCTGGCCGCGGTGATGGCCGGCGCCTCGTGCCTCGCCGTGGAATGCGACGAGACCCGCGCCGATATCCGCATCCGCACCCGGTATTGCGACGCCAAGACCCGCGACCTCGACGAGGCCCTCGCCATGATCGGCCGCTGGACCGCGGCGGGCGAGGCGAAATCCGTCGCCCTAATCGGCAACGCCGCCGACATCTTCCCCGAGATCCTCCGCCGGATGGAAGCGGGCGAGGCGCTCCCGAACGGCCGCCCCGACATCGTGACCGACCAGACATCGGCCCATGACCCGCTTCACGGCTACATGCCCCTTGGCTGGACCGTCGCCGAGTGGCGCGCGAAGCAGGAGAGCGATCCGGCCGTTGTCGAGGCCGCCGCGCGCGCCTCGATGAAGACCCATGTCGCTGCGATGGTCGGCTTCTGGAACGCCGGGGTTCCCACGCTCGACTACGGCAACAACATCCGCCAAATCGCGAAGGAGGAGGGACTGGAGAACGCCTTCGCCTTCCCCGGTTTCGTGCCCGCCTACATCCGCCCGCTTTTCTGCAGGGGCATCGGCCCCTTCCGCTGGTGCGCGCTGTCCGGCGATCCGGCGGACATCGCCCGTACCGACGCCGCGATGAAGGAGCTTTTCCCCGAGAACGCGCATCTCCACCGCTGGCTCGACATGGCGGCCGAGCGGATCGCCTTCCAGGGCCTGCCCGCGCGCATCTGCTGGATCGGCCTTGGCGAGCGGCATCGCGCCGGGCTGCGGTTCAACGAGATGGTGGCCAGCGGCGAGCTGAAAGCGCCGATCGTGATCGGCCGCGACCACCTCGACGCGGGCTCCGTCGCCTCGCCGAACAGGGAGACGGAAGCGATGGCAGACGGGTCCGATGCCGTTTCGGACTGGCCGCTCCTGAACGCGCTTGTCAACACGGCGAGCGGGGCCACGTGGGTCTCGCTCCACCACGGTGGCGGCGTCGGCATGGGCTTCTCCCAGCACGCGGGCATGGTGATCTGCGCCGACGGCACGCCCGAGGCGGCGCGCAGGCTCGGGCGCGTCCTGTGGAACGACCCGGCCTCGGGCGTCTGGCGGCATGCCGATGCAGGGTATCCGGCCGCGATCGACTGCGCGCGCGAGCACGGGCTGCGGCTGCCGCGTATCCTGGGGATATGACGGTCCGCAGCCACCGCGTCGGGGGACCGGATCATTCCCTCGCCGTGCCGCCCGGACCGAACTCCGCGACGAGTTGGTGCGCCTCGCCCGGGTAGAGCATGCGGACGTAGGTGACCCAGTCCCCTCCGTGCTGTGTCTTGCGCAGGATCTCCAGCCCCGCGGCGCCGTCGGCGATACCCAGCGTGCGCGCCTCGATCCCCGCCACGTTCACCGCCCTGACCTGGTGGCGCGCCGTCGTCCACGGCATCGTCTGCAACAGCCACGGCCCCGGCACGTCCTCCGCGAAGTCCATCTCCGCCGCACCCGGCACCGAGGCAAGGCTGATC
>CAZUVG010000026.1:0-14521 GCA_964623765.1 uncultured Roseicyclus sp. | reverse complement strand
AAGTCCGAGCCCGACACCTGGTCCTGGGACGACCAGGTGGCGAAGGGCGAGGCTGGCGAGGAATGGGACGGCGTGCGCAACTACCAGGCGCGGAACTTCATGCGCGAGATGGCGGTGGGTGATCTCGGTTTCTTCTACCATTCGCAGTCGGACAAGGCCGTCGTCGGCATCGTCGAGGTCATCGCCGGGGCGCATCCCGATTCCACGACAGACGACGAGCGTTGGGAATGCGTGGACGTGAAGGCGGTCGAGGCGCTGCCGCGTCCCGTTACGCTCGACCAGATCAAGGCGCGTGAGGACCTGTCGGAGATGGCGCTCGTGAAGAACTCGCGCCTTTCGGTCCAGCCAGTGACCGAGGCCGAATGGCGGATCGTGCGCGAGATGGGCGGGCTCTGACGCCATAGGCCCGCCGAGGGGCGGGCCTGCGCAGTCCTGCCGCGGGTCAGGCGTAGACGCCTTCCTTCCCGAAGTGCTTCACCAGCATGTAGTAGACGACGGCGCGGTACTTGTCGCGCTCGGACTTGCCGTAGGTCTCGATCACCTTGTCGATGGCCCCGTCGAGATCCTCGCCATTTGTCAGCCCCAGCTTCTTGACGAGGAAGTTCTGCTTCACCGTCTCGATCTCGCCCGGCTGGCTGGACGCGACGGTTGCCGCGTCGGCGTCGTAGATCGCGGGGCCGCATCCGATCGTGACCTTCTCAAGAAGCGCCATGTCGGGCTCCATCCCGCACTTGGTCCTCAGATCCTCGGCATACCGCGCGATCAGTTCGTCTCGCCTTCCCATAGTCCCGTCCCTCCTTGCTACGCGACCGCCGGTCCCCCGGCGGACGACATGACGTTAGCCGAGCGGACCGGGAACACAAACAGAAGTTGCCACGGCAAACGGGCGCGCGGCGCTAGCGTCGCGAGAGTGGCACGACGCCGGCGGTCCCTGACGTATCGGGCGCGAGTTCCTCGAAGTCGAAATTGTCCAGCCGTTCCGCGCGCTTGCCCGCCCGCGCCGAGGCGGTGAGCAGCCCGGCCACGTCGTCGCCGGCCTGCCGGAGGTGCGTCTCCAGCTTGCCCGCGCGCTCCTCGACGATCTCCACGTCGCGGTGGAGAAGCTTCAGCGCCTTGCGGATCTCGCCCGCCTGCTCGCGCATCCGCGCGTCCTTCATGACCGCGCGCATCGTGTTGAGCGTGGCCATGCAGGTCGTGGGCGAGACGATCCACACCCGCGCGTCGAAGCCCGCGCGCACGACCTCGGGAAGTTTCGCGTGAAGCTCGGCATAGACCGCCTCGGACGGCAGGAACATGATCGCACCGTCGGCCGTCTCGCCCTCGACGATGTAGCGCTCGGCGATGGCCTTGATGTGGACCTTCACCGCGTTTCCCAGATCGCGCAGCGCGCGCATCTGCGCCTCCTGCCCCTCGGCCCGGACGAGAACTTCGTAGGCCTCCAGCGGGAACTTCGCGTCGATGACAATGGGGCCGGGCGGGTTCGGCAGCAGGACGAGGCAGTCCGCGCGCTTGCCGTTCGAGAGCGTGGTCTGGAAGGAATAGCTGTCGGGCGGCAGGGCCTTGGCCACGATGTCGTTGAGCTGGATCTCCCCGAAGGCGCCGCGGGTCTGCTTGTTCGACAGGATGTCCTGCAGGGACAGGACGTCGCCCGACAGCTTCTCGATCTTGGCCTGGGCGCGATCGATCTGCTCGAGCTTCTGCTGCAGTTCGCCGAGGCTGCGCGCGGTCCGCGTGGAGGTGCCGTGCAGCGTCTCGGCCATGCCCTTCTGCACCTCCTCCAGCCGCCGCTCCATCGCCTCGAGCATCGACGCCTGCGCGCGGGCCTGCATCTCGGAGACGTGGCTCAGGCCGCCGGCAAGCCGTTCCTGCCCCTGGCCCAGCCCCTGCACCGTCTGGCCGAGCGTCGTCATGTGCTGCGCGAGCGGCTCGAGCGCCCGGGCCGAACGGCTGGCGGCGCGGAGGGCGGAGACCGAGAGGATCACGAGCAGGAGGAGCACGGCCGCACCCGCGAGACCGGCGAGGGTCAACGGGTCCGAGAGGTCTAGGGTGACATCGCCGATCTGGATCATGACCGCCCGAAGAGCCTTTCGATATCGGAGAGCTTCAGTTCCACGTAGGTGGGTCGGCCGTGGTTGCACTGGCCGGAATGCGGCGTCGCCTCCATCTCGCGCAGGAGCGCGTTCATCTCCTCGCCGCTCATCCGGCGGCCGGAGCGGACGGAGCCATGGCAGGCCACGCGCGAGAGGATCGCGTCGATCCGGGACCGGAGCGTGGCGCTGCTGCCCTCGTCCTCCAGCTCGTCGAGGATGTCGCGCAGGATCCCCTCGGCATCGACGGGGCCGAGGAGCGCGGGTGTCTCGCGCACGGCGACGGTGCCGGGGCCGAAGGGCTCGATCACGAGCCCGAGGGTCGCGAGATCCTCGGCCATGTCGAGAAGGCGGTCCGCGCCCGAACCGACGTTCACGATCTCGGGGATCAGCAGCGCCTGCCGCGGGACGCCGTTCTCCGCCATCTGCCGCTTCAACCGCTCGTAAACGAGGCGTTCGTGGGCCGCGTGAGCGTCCACAAGGACAATGCCGGTTTCGGTCTGCGCGACAATGTAATTCTCGTGAAGCTGCGCCCGGGCGGCGCCGAGGGGGCGGTCGGTCGGCGCGTCCGCCGTCTCCTGCGGCTCGATCCGCGCTGACGGGGCGTCGCCGTCGGTCTGCGGCTCCCAACCGGGCGCCTCCTCGGCAAATGACGGGGCCTGCCAGCTCGCGGCGGCGGACAGCGTGCCCTGCGACGGGCGGTCCATCTGGTAGACTCGGGGCCTCTCCAAGGCAGGCTCGGGACGGAAGGCGCCGAGAGCGGCGCCCGCGACGGTTGTCGAGGCACGGTGCCCCGCCCCGGCGAGCGCATGGCGCAGCGCCGAGACGATCAGGCCGCGGGCGAGTCCCGGCTCGCGGAAACGAACCTCGGACTTCGCCGGGTGAACGTTCACGTCGACGCGCTCGGGCGGGCAGTGGAGGAAGAGGGCGGCCGCCGGGTGCCGGTCGCGCGAGAGAAAGTCCGCGTAGGCCGCGCGCAGCGCGCCGACGAGCAGCTTGTCCCGCACGGGCCTGCCGTTGACGAAGAGGTGCTGCGCCACTGCCGAGCCGCGGGAATAGGTGGGCAGGGCGCAGAATCCCGTCAGCCGCAGCCCCTCTCGCTCCGCGTCCACCGACAGGGCGTTCTCGGCGAAGTCACGGCCAAGGACCGTGGACAGCCGCGCCCGGAGCGCGTCGAAGAGTTCCGCCTGCTCGGCATCGGCGCGGAAGATGACGCGGTCGGCGTCGGCGTCACGCAGGGTGAAGCCCACGGCGGGTTCCGCCATGGCGAGGCGCTTCACCACGTCCGCGATAGCCTGCATCTCCGCGCGGTCGGACCGGAGGAATTTCAGCCGGGCCGGCGTTGCGTGGAAGAGGTCGCGCAGTTCCACCACGGTTCCGCGCGACAGCGCCGCGGGCTTCACCGCGCCCATGCGCCCGCCCGTCACCTCGACGCCATGCCCCTCCTCGCTGCCCGGGCTGCGGCTCGTTATCGTCAGCCGTCCGACGGCGCCGAGCGAGGGCAGCGCCTCGCCCCGGAAGCCGAAGCTCGTGATCCGCAGCAGGTCGGTGCCGTCGATCTTGGAGGTCGCGTGGCGGCTGAGGGCAAGCGGCAGGTCCTCGGGGCCCATGCCGCAGCCGTCGTCCGTCACGCGGATCAGCGTCTTGCCGCCGTGGGCCACGTCCACCGTGATCCGCCGGGCGCCCGCGTCGAGCGCGTTCTCCACCAACTCTTTCACCGCGCTTGCTGGCCGCTCCACCACCTCGCCCGCGGCGATGCGGTTGATAGCGGCCTCGTCCAGCTGCCGGATGACGGGTTTTTCGCCTATGTTGGGGTCACCGAGGGGCATGCCACGATACCTAGCACGTCCCAGCGGGATTCGGAAAGGTGGGAGACGCCCGGCCGTCAGTTCGACGGCTCGAGCCCCTGCGGCTGGCCCACGACGACGAAGTGCAACGCCTCCGGCTGCAGCAGCCGCTCGGCCACGCGGGCCACGTCCTCCTGCGTCACCGCCTCGACCCGATCGTTGCGCGTCTCGATGTAGCTTGCCGGCATCCCGTCGGCCTGCATGCCGGCGAGGATGCCCGCGATGCGCCCGTTGCCGTCGAAGCGCAGCGGGTAGGCGCCGGTCATGTATCGCTTGGCGGCCTCCAGTTCCTCCGCGGTCACGCCGTTTTCGGCCACGTCGCGCCACTGGTCGCGGGTGACGGAGATCGCCTCGGCCACCAGTTCGTTCGAGGAAGAGAAGCGACCTGCCACCGTCTGTCCGTATTCCGACAGCCCGAGGTAGGAATAGATGCCGTAGGTCAGCCCGCGTTCGACGCGGACCTCCTCCATCAGCCGCGAGCGGAAACCGCCGCCACCTAGGATCTGGTTCAGCACGAAGGCCGGAAAGAAGTCGGGATCGTCCCGCGCGATGCCCTCGTGACCGAAGAGCGCGACGGATTGCGGGGAGGGGAACTCCATCACCGTCGTGCCACCGTCGAGCCGGAATTCCGCGACGTCGGGCAGGGCCGCGCCCTCGGCGGGTAGAGCGCCCAGGATCTCGTCGAGAAGCGCGCCGAGTTCCTCGGGCGTTATGTCGCCGGCTGCCCCGACGATCACGCGGTCCCGCGCGAGCACGGCGTCATGGGCCGAGACGAGATCCTCGCGCGTCAGGGCCAAAACGCTCTCGCGCGTGCCCTCCAGCGCCGAGCCATAGGGATGGTCGCCCCATGCCATGCGGTTGAAGGTGGCGCTGGCGATCTCGTCGGGGTCGCGCGCGTCACCCTCGATGATCGACAGGACCTGGCCGCGCACGCGCTCGATCGCGTCGTCGTCGAAGCGCGGCTCGACGAGTGCCGCGCGAAGGAGGCCCGCGGCCTCGTCGCGGTTCTCGCTCAGCATCCGCGCCGAGACGGTCAGCGCGTCCCGATAGACGTCGAATTCGAAGGATGCGGCCAGCCCCTCCACCCGTTCGGCGAAGGCGCGTGCGTTCATGTCGGCCGCACCCTCCTCGAGAAGGCCGGTCATCAGATGGACCGCGCCGCGCGCATCCTCGGGGTCGAGCGAGGCGCCGCCCATGAACCAGATGTCCAGCGCGACGAAGGGGATCGAGTGATCCTCCACCAGCCACGCCTCGATGCCGCCGGGCGAGGTGACCTCCTCGATCTCGATCGCCTTCGCGGCGCCGGGAAGGATCAGGACGGCGGCGGCCAGCAGCCCCGCGAGCGTCCGGAACGGGCGGGGAGTCATTGCGTCACCTCCTGCGCTGCATCCGTGCCGGGCCCGGCCTGCATCAGGTGCCCGGTCACCGAATGGGTGTCCTCGAAAAGGGTCCGGGCCTCCTCCATGACCTCCTCGATGGTGACGGAGGCGAGCACGTCGGGCCATGCCTCCACGTCCTCCACCGTCAGCCCGCTCGTCAGCGCCACGCCGTAGCTGCGGGCCAGTCCCTGAACGTTGTCCTCCTCGTAGATCTGCGCGGCTTCGATCTGGAACTTGATCCGCTCGAACTGCGCGGGGTCGATGCCCTCCTCGAGGAACCCGGCCACGACCCGGTCGAGATCGGCCTCGGCCTCGTCAAGCGTCACGCCGGACACGGGCACGTTCACGAGGGTGAAGCTCGAGGGGTCGTGGCTCGTGGAGTCGTAGAAGGCCGTCGCGAAGACCGAGCGCTCCTCTTCCACCTGCAAGCGGCGGGAGAGAACCGCAGTCTGACCCGAGCCTCCAAGCACCTCGGCCAGAAGCGTCAGGGCCGCGGCCCGCCGCTGGTCGCCGGCCTCGCGGACCGGCGCGAGGTAGGCGCGCGAGACATATGGGTTGGCCACCCGCTCGTCCTCGTAGATCACGCGGCGGTCGGCGATCTGCGGCGGCTCCTGCGGGCGGGTGCGGGGGACGATGTCGGGATTGGCCGGGATCGGGCCGTAGTGTTCCTCGGCGAGCGTGCGCACCTCCTCGGGCGTTACGTCGCCCGCGACGATCAGGACCGCGTTGTTGGGCCAGTAGTGCTCCTCGTAGAACGCGATCAGGGCGGGGCGATCGAGTTCCTCCATCTCGTGGCGCCAGCCGATGATCGGGGTGCCATAGGGGTGGTTCAGAAACAGTGCGGCGCGCATCTGCTCGTTGAACAGGCCGCCGGCCGAGCTGTCGACGCGCTGCGCGCGCTCCTCGATGATGACGCTGCGCTCGGTCACGACCTCCTCGTCGGCGAAGCGAAGGTCGCGCATCCGGTCGGCCTCCATCTCCATCATCAGGCCCAGCCGGTCGGCTGCGACCCGCTGGAAGTAGCCGGTGTAGTCCCATGACGTGAAGGCGTTGTCCGAGCCGCCGTTCTCCTCGACGATGCGGGAAAACTCGCCCGACTCCAGTTCGTCGGTCGCCTTGAACATCAGGTGCTCGAGAAAATGCGCCACGCCCGAAGCACCGGGCGGCTCGTCGGCGGAGCCCGCGCGATACCAGACCATGTGGGTGACGGCGGGGCTGCGATGGTCTTCGATCACGACGACCTGCATGCCGTTGTCGAGGAAGAACTCGGTCACGTTTTCCGCGGCCTGCGCGGCCGTCGCGGCGAGCGTCAGAAATATGCCGAGGGCGATACGGCGCAGCATGAAGGGACCTCCGTCGTTGCGCGGCGATAAATGGCAGATAAGGGCATCGGGTCCGCCATCAAGCGCGCTGACGCAGCCGTGACGGGTCAGGCCGCCCGCCTCACTCGCGCGAGGGCGGCGCGGCGGGCGTGCGCACGCCCATGCGGCGCAGGCGCTCCAGCTCGGCATAGCGGTCGAGCGACTGCGCGCTGTAGGCGCGGAAATAGACGTTGGTGCCGAACATCCGCTCGAGGATGCGGCCGTCCCGGCGGGTGCGGAACTGGAGATCCTCGGCGGCCAGCGTCGGGCGGATGTCGCCCGAGACGCCGAACCGCGAGGCATATGTGACGAGGCCGCCCGAGGCGCTGGCAGCCCGCGCCGCGTTACCACCCAGCGCGGCCACGGCATCGCGCTCGGGGTCGGGATCGACGCGGTTGCGGGCGCCGGGCGTCGGCTCGGGAAGGGCGGCCATGTCCTGCGGTATCTCGAGCGGCTCGGTCGGCAGGACGGCGAACTCGTCCGGCCCGTCCTCGGTATTGCGCAGGTTCATCAGCCGCGGCTCGCTGGACGAGCAGGCAGCGAGCGCCAGCGTCATGGCGCCGAGGATCGCGATGGTTGTCGGTCGCGGCATGGACCCCTCCTGTTGCGGCACCTCGTCTAACCCATCCCGGCGGCGTCGTCACGACTCCTTCTTGGGGTGGTCGGCGAAGATCAGGAGGCCGACGGCGCCCGCGACGATGCCGATGTCGGCGATGTTGAAGGCGTAGGGGTTCTGGACGCCACAGCAGGACATGTTGAGGAAGTCCACGACCGCGCCCACGCGCACCCGGTCGAGCGCATTGGCGAGCGCCCCGCCGATCACCGCCCCCGCCGAGACGAGGGCGAGGGGCCGCGTGAGCCCCGTGCGCGCCCACCACCAGAGCCAGGCGGATATGCCGAACGCCAGGGCGACGAGCACCCAGCGCATCACCTCGGGTCCGCCCGCGAACAGGCCGAAGTTGATGCCGGTGTTGTAGCCGAGGCGGAAGACGAGGAAGGGCGGCAAAACCTCGACCACGCCGCGGTCGATCAGGTTCGCGCCGTGCAGGACGGCGATCTTCGAGACCTGGTCGGCGAGGAACCAGATCACGGCCGTTATGTAGAAGATCCGCATGAGCGTGCCGTCAGTGCCTGAAGTGACGCATGCCGGTGAAGATCATGGCGATCTCCCGCTCGTCGGCGGCCGCGATCACCTCATCGTCGCGCATGGAGCCGCCGGGCTGGATCACCGCCCTCGCCCCGGCCTCCGCCGCCGCGAGAAGGCCGTCGGCAAAGGGGAAGAAGGCGTCGGAGGCCAGCACGGCGTCCTTCGCGGGGCTGTCGGAGAGGCCGAGCGCCTCGGCCATGTCGACGGCCTTGCGCGCGGCGATGCGGCTCGAATCGACCCGGCTCATCTGGCCCGCGCCGATGCCGACGGTCGCGCCGTCCTTCGCGTAGACGATGGCGTTCGACTTCACGTGCTTGGCCACCGTCCAGGCGAAGATCATGTCCGCCATCTCCCGCGGGGAGGGATGGCGGCGGGTGACGGCGCGCAGCATCTCCTCCTCGATCCGGCCCACGTCCCTGTCCTGCACGAGGAAGCCTCCCGCAACCTGCCGGACGGCGAGCGCCGGCTCGCACGGGGAGGGCAGCCCGCCCGTCGTCAGCAGGCGCAGGTTCTTCTTCGTGGCGAAGGCGGCCTTGGCCTCTTCCGTCGCGTCCGGGGCGATCACGACCTCGGTGAAGACCTCCACGATCCGCTCCGCCGTCTCGGCGTCGAGGGTCCGGTTGAGCGCGACGATCCCGCCGAAGGCCGAGGTCCGGTCGCAGTCGAAGGCGCGGGTGTAGGCCTCGGCCAGCGTGCCGCCGCGGGCGACGCCGCAGGGGTTGGCATGCTTGACGATGACGCAAACCGGACCGTCGTCGGGGTGGAACTCGGCGCAGAGTTCGAAGGCCGCGTCGGTGTCGTTGATGTTGTTGTAGCTCAGTTCCTTGCCCTGGTGCTGCATAGCGGTGGCTACGCCGGGTCGTTTGCTCCCTTCGATGTAGAAGGCCGCCTTCTGGTGCGGGTTCTCGCCGTAGCGGAGCGGCATCGCGAGGGTTGCGGCGAAGGCGCGGCGGCGCGGCGTCTCTTCCCCGATGGCCTGCGCGAGCCAGCCGGAGACGGCGGCATCGTAGGCCGCGGTCCGTGCGTAGGCCGTCAGCGCGAGGCGCTGGCGCAGGGCATGGGGCGTCGCGCCGTCATGGGCCTCGAGCGCGTCGAGCAGCGGCGCGTAGTCCTCGGGGTCCACCACCACGGCGACGTGCGCGTGGTTCTTGGCGGCCGCCCGGATCATCGCGGGGCCGCCTATGTCGATGTTCTCGATCGCCTCGGCGTAGTCCGCGCCGCGCGCCACCGTGGCCTCGAACGGGTAGAGGTTCACCACGACGAGGTCGATCGCCGCGATCCCGTGTTCCTCCATCGCCGCGACGTGGCCCGGATCGTCGCGCAGCGCGAGCAGTCCGCCATGCACCTTCGGATGCAGCGTCTTGACCCTTCCGTCCATCATCTCGGGAAAACCCGTGACCTCGGCCACGTCGGTCACGGTCAGTCCCGCCTCGCGCAGCGCCCTTGCCGTTCCGCCGGTGGACAGAAGCTCCACCCCGCGACCCGCGAGCGCCTTGGCGAAGTCCACGAGGCCGGTCTTGTCCGAGACGGAGATCAGCGCGCGGCGGAGGGGGACGTCGGTCATGTGGAATTGCTTCCTTCGCTTGGCGCAGGCGTCGCGCCCGCGCGGGTCGTGTCAGTCGGGGCGCCGCGGCCCGAGGCGGCCGGGCGGCATGAAGTCGACGGGGCGGGACAGGGTCCAGCCCACCACCGTCCCATACCCCTTCATGCGGCCAGACAGAACGATCTGTTTTGTCGCGCGGGGCTTCAGGCGGCGGCCGTCGAAATAGAGCGATGGGCGCAGCGACAGCTCGCCGTTGCCGGAATGGCGGAAGATCCAGGTCTCGCCGCCGGGCAGCGCCAGTGAAACCGCGGTGCCGCCGAGGTCGATCGAGGCCAGCACGTCCGGATGGAGATGGAAGCGGACGAAGAAGCGCAGCCCTGTATCCCGCGGCAGCCGCCCGAGCGCGGCGTCGAGCTGCGCGCGGTCGGCGGCGGAGAAGGCCGCCAGCGCATCCTCGCCCCTGAGGCACGTGCCGTCGTCTTCCAGCGTCAGGTTGCGAAGGTGCGTGAGGCCGTGGCTCATGCGCCAGCCGTCGTGGGACATCGTCACGGCGAACCCGCCCGGCGTCTCCTTCTCCTGCACGAGCACCTCGCACGGGCCTTCGGCGAGCGGCGGACGCTCGTCCCTCGCGGCCTCCGCGCCGGGGGCGAAACGGGCCGAGGCATGTCCTTCGAGGCAGAGCGTGGAGTGGCTGTCGGTTGCGCGCCCCACGATCCGCCACTCCGGGTCGAACCGCGTGCCCGAACCGCAGGAGACGATCAGCGGCTCCTCGCCCGATGTCATCTCGAAGCCGAGCGTGCCGGCATGGGCGCGCGTCGCACGCGGACCCGTCATCGGCGGCGCCGCATCCGCGATGACCGTGACACGTCCCTGCGCCAGCCGCGCGAAGCCCATGGCGAGCCCCTTCGGCTGCGTCGGCCGGACGCCCGACTGCACGAGCGCGGCCACCAGCCGCCCCGGCGCGCCGCGCCCGCCGCCGTGGGCGCGCACAAGGCTGCCGTCGGCATGGCGCAGGCTCCGCAGCGTGGGCGCGATCCGCAGGAGCGCGCCGTCCACTGCAGGCTCGGGGTCATGCCCCGTCTCGGACAGCAGTTGCGAGACCCAGGTCAGGAGGACGAAGACCTCCAACAGGTCCTCGGGATTGCGCGAGACGATGCCGCCCCCCGCGTCGATCTCGCGCGCGCATTCCCGCGACAGCGCCCCGAGCGCGGGCTCCAAGTGGCGTTCCATGCCCATGAGCGCGCAGGCGGAATAGACGAGGCCCGTCAGAGCCTCGAAGCGCGGCAGGCCCGGCGTGGCGCGGCTCCAGCGTGCCGCGAGAAAGCCCGCCTGCCGGCCCATCGCGCGGTGGAAGGCGCGGCTGTCGCGGCGTTTCATGCCGTTCAGCAGGAACAGGCCATGGGTGATCCAGCGGATCTGACGCCGTCCCGCGAGATCCGTGGTCCAGCCGGGCCCCGAGCCACGTCCGTAGCGGCGTATCCAGTCGAGCACCCAGTCGCGCGCCGTGGCGCGGCCCTCGGCCTTCGGGAGGGCGGCGAGATCGCCGAGCCATTCGAAACCGTGAAGCGCGTCGCGGAACGCCTCGTTCGGCGGATCGAGCGCCCAGGGGCTCATCCCCGGCGCATCGATCAGCGCGCCGCCGAAGCGGAAATTGCCGGCCAGCAGCTGCCGTCCGGCGACGACCGACCCCGGGAACCGCGGCTCCGGTCGCCACTGGAAGCCTCGCGACCCGGCGCCGAGGCCCGCGCGCAGTGCGGCGAGGCGGTCGGCCATGTTCAGACCGCTGCTTGCGGCCGGCGAACCGGGCCGGGTCGCGCGCGGCGGGCCGATGGCGGAGGGCCGCGTGGCGGAAGGAAGGGTCTCGGACATCGGCCCGGATCTGCTCTTTGTCGTTGTGCCCGACGATACAGGCCGGGGGTGATGCTGTCACGCGAAGCCGGGTGCGCCGCCGGTCAGTCGCGCGAGAGGCAGGCCATGTAGAAGCCATCCATCCCGCCCCGGTCGCGCCAGAAGTCCGGGCGCAGGCGCAGCCCGCCCTCGGGACTCGCCCAATGCGCCTCGCCGCCGAGCGCGACCGGGTCAGCGGGTTCCACCCGCAGGCCTTCGTGGCGCTTGAGTGCGGCGGTGACCTGGAACTCGCCTTCGACCGGCAGGAGCGAGCAGGTGCAGTAGACGAGCCGTCCGCCGGGCGCGAGAAGGCCGAGGGCATGGTCGATCAGCCGCATCTGCAGGCGCGTGAGCGTCTCCGTGTCGGCCCCGGACTTCACGAACGGCAGGTCGGGATGCCGGCGGATCGTACCCGTCGCGGTGCAGGGCGCGTCGAGCAGGACGGCGTCGTAGCTGCCCCGGTGCTCCAGCGCATCGCCCACCCCGATCTCCGCATGCAGGCCCGTACGTGCAAGGTTTTCCCGCAGCCTGTCGAGCCGCGCGTCGGAGAGGTCGAGCGCCGTGACCTCGGCCCCCGTGGCGGCGAGTTGCAGCGTCTTGCCGCCCGGCGCGGCGCAGAGGTCGAGCACGCGCCGCCCCCGCACATCACCGAGAAGCCGTACCGGCAGGGCGGCGGCGGCGTCCTGTACCCACCACGCGCCCTCGGCGAAGCCCGGCAGGGCCGAGACCTGCGCGGGCTCGTGCAGGCGCAGCGAGCCGGTCGGCAGGCGATCGGTTCCCTGCACCTCGACCGAGGCATCGCGCGGCGTCAGGTCGAGGGGGGCACCCGCCTCGTGCGCGGCCTCGATGGCGCGAAGGGCCTCCTCGCCGAAGGCCTTCTTCACCGGCTGCGCGACCCACCCCGGCAGGCGCTGGGGTGCGTGGCCCTCCCAGAGCGCGTGCCCGCCCTCGGCGATGCGGCGCAGGACGGCGTTCACCATGCCCGCAGCCCGCGCCGTGCGCTGGCCGCCGGATTTCGTGAGGCTGACGGCGGCGTTGACCGCGCCGTGCGGCTCTTCCCCCGCGATCAGGAGTTCGGCAGCGCCGAGACGCAGGATCAGGGCGACCGGCAGCGGCGGCTTTCGCTGGACGAAGCGGGCGATGATCGCGTCGAGAGGCGCGAGATGGCGCAGAACCATGTCCGCGAGACGGCGGGCGCGGGCGGCCTCGGCCGGGTCGAGCCCGCCTTCGTCCGACAGGTGCGCCAGCATCCGCTTCTGCCGGAGCACGTGGTCGAGAGCGCGCAGCGCCGCGTGGCGGGCGGCGAGGCTGCGGTCGGAGACGGGCAGGCCGGTCCGCGACAGGCTGCGCCCGCCGCGGGGGCGTGGCCCCGGCTTGGTCCTGCGGGGGGCGCTGGGCATGGGCGCGAGTGCCCTCCTTGTTCCTTGGAGCGCACGGCGTATATCACGCACGACGCCCGAACAACCCGCGGAGACACGGCCCATGTCCGACGAACGCGACATCTCCCACCTGCCGCCCGAGGCGCAGCGCGCGCTTGCCGAGGCCGAGGAGCGCCGGAAAAAAGCGAAGGCGGTCGAGCTTCCGGCCGAGTTGGGCGGGCGAGAGGGGCCGGAGCCCGTGCGCTACGGCGACTGGGAGAAGAAGGGGATCGCTATCGACTTCTGACGTGCGTCTAGCGGAGCGTCAGGTCGGCGAATTGCCCCGTGCCCTGGTCGGAGGTGAAACGCAACCTCTCGCCGTTCACCTGCACGAGTTGGCAGTTGAAGCCGAGGTTCTCGTCCCCCCAGAACAGGTCGCGGCAGAAATAGCCCTCGTCCCACGCCCATTCCCCGGTTACCGGCGTCCCGAAGGCGCGGCCCTCGATGTCGCCATCGGCGGTCACGGTCAGCGTGATGCCGAACCGGCGCAGCTCCCGGCCCGAGACGAGCGAGACGAAGGTGTCCCGCGAGGCGACCACGGTGAACTGCTCGGAAGCCGCCGTGTCCGAGACGAAAAGGGTGGCGAAAAGCCCGGCTGCGAGCGCGGGCGCAAATCTGGCGTGGCTTGGCATGTCTGGCTTGACCCGGTTGCTGCGACGTTCCGCCACGCGAGATAGCGGCGAAAGTGCTCCGATCAATAACGCCTTCGTGAGCGGGTCAGCCGAGGCCGAGGACGCTTGCCATCGAGTAGTGCCCCGGCGCCTTGCCCTGCCCCCAGAGCGCGGCCTTCAGCGCGCCGCGGGCGAAGATGCCGCGGTCGGTCGCGATGTGGCTCAGCACGATGCGTTCACCTGTGCCGGCGAAGATAACGTCGTGCTCGCCAACGATGTCGCCCCCGCGCACGGCAGAGAAGCCGATTGCGCCCTCGGCACGCGGCCCGGTGATCCCGTCGCGCCCGCGGTCGGCGACGTCGGAAAGCGCCACGCCCCGGCCCGCCGCTGCCGCCTCTCCCAGCATGAGCGCGGTGCCCGATGGCGCGTCGACCTTGTGGCGGTGGTGCTTCTCGACGATCTCGACGTCGAACTCCGCGTCGAGCGCCGCCGCGACCTGCTGCGCGAGCCGCGTCAGCAGGTTGACCCCGAGGCTCATGTTGCCGGCGCGCACGACGACCGCGTGGCGAGCGGCCGCGTCGAGCCTGCCGATATCCGTCTCGCTCAGCCCGGTGGTGCCGACCACGTGGACGCAGCGGGCCTGGGCGGCGAGTTCCGCATGGGCCACGGTCGCGCCGGGCGTCGTGAAGTCGATCACCGCCTGCGCCTTGACGATTGCGTCGAGCAGGTCGGAGTGGACCGGCACGCCCATCGGCGCCCGGCCGAGCGCCGTGCCGAGGTCGCGCCCGATCCAGTCGTGACCCTCGCGCTCGGTCGCTGCCACGAGTTCTGCACGGTCGCTGCCGAGGATCGTGTCCACGAGCATCCGCCCCATGCGCCCCGAGACCCCTGTCACCGCGATCTTCACCGCGTCCGCCATTGCCGCCTCCGCCCTGATCTGGTGGAGGCTCCTAACGGATGCGGCCCCGGCTTGGAAGCGCTCGCTTGCGGGCGGGGCGTGCATGACTTACCTGCGCACCCAAGGAGAATGGGCAGATGGCGAAGAACAGGCATCACGACGGCGCGGGTCCTTCGCAGCGGCAGCTGCGGGTGGGCGAACTCATCCGTCGCACGCTTTCGGGGATACTTGCCCGGGGCGACGTGCACGATCCCGAGCTCAACGCGATGTCGATCACGGTGGGCGAGGTCCGGACATCGCCGGACCTGAAGATCGCGACGGTCTACGTGATGCCGCTGGGCGG
>CAZUVG010000025.1:0-14607 GCA_964623765.1 uncultured Roseicyclus sp. | reverse complement strand
ACCCGGGCGGCGACACGACGCTCGACGCGATCACCCTGTGGCTGGTGAACGGGCTTGCTCTGCTCAAGACCTACGGGCTCTTTTCCTTCATGTTCGGCGTCGGGCTGGGGTTCCTGATGCGCTCGGCGGCGCGGCGCGGGCTGCCCTTCGGGCGCCTCTACCGCAACCGGATGATCGGGCTTGCGATGCTCGGCATCGCCCATGGCTGCCTGTTCTTTCCCGGCGATATCCTGACCATCTACGCCATCACCGGATCTATCCTCTACCTGTTCCGGGACTGGCCGGTGCGGCGCCTTGTTCGGATCGGCGCGGCACTGCTTGTTTTGCAAGCCCTCATCGCCCCGCCGCTGCTGCTGGTCGCGCCCGAGACACCGCCCGAGATCGTCGCGATGGAGCGCGCGGTCCTGACCGAGGGCGGCTTTCTCGACGCTGTCCTGTTTCGCGGCATCGGCTTCGCCTTCATCATGCCGTCCTTCCTCGTGATCCAGGGCATCTCGGCGCTCGGCTGGTTCTGCCTCGGGCTGGGAGCGGTGAAATCCGGCATGATCGACGACGCCGGACACCCGCTCTGGCGCCGCGCGCGGCGCTGGTGTCTCGGACCGGGCGTGGTGCTGGGGCTGGCCGGGGCGGCGATCTGGCAATGGGGCCCGCCGGTGCCCGGTGTCGTCCTGACTGTCGCCTCCGCGCCGCTGGCCACGCTCGGTTATCTCGGGCTGATCGCGGCGCTCTCGCGGCCGCCGGGACCGATCATGGCCCGGGCTCTCGCAGCGGGCGGGTCGAGCGTGAGCATTTACCTCGGCCAGTCGATCGTCCTGTCGACGCTCTTCGCAGGCTACGGTTTTGGCCTTTGGGACGCGGTGGACCGGCTGACCGCCGTTGCCATCGCCCTCGCCGTGACGGTGGGCCTGATCGGCGCGCTGATGTTCTGGCTGCGCTATTTCAGGCTCGGCCCTTTCGAATGGGTCCTGCGAGGGATCACCTATGCCCGGCTCGGGACCTGAAGCCCGACGTTCGATGCGCGAAGGCACCAAAGCGCCGACGGCTTGGTCGGAATGACCAACCGCGCGGTTGGCTGCGCGACCGCATCGGTACCGGTGGCCGTTTCCGTGTCCGCGCCAGCGATACCGCAAGCCCGTTGCCGGCCGCTCCGTTACGGCGAAGCCTCGATGGCCTCGGCCAGCAATCCGGCCATCACCGAAGCCCCCCTGATCGACGGATGGACCCGTTCGGCATGGTGAAACGACCTGTCTACGGAAGCTATTGCCTGCTGAACCGGCACAAGGGCAACGCGGGGGATCGCCTCCAGTCTTTCGGCCAGCGTCCGAAGCAGCCTGCCGCATTGATAGCCTTCACCCACTCGTTCAGCGCCTCCCGCTTGGGCACACGTCATTCGCGCATCCTTTCGAAGCGGTCGACGAGCAGCATGTGCGGCACGGTGAGCGCGGCGAAGGCGACGAAGACCACCTGCATCAGCATCGCGTCCGGCGGCATGTCGCGCCGGACGAGAATGAGACCGGCCACGGCGAGTGTCGCCAGAGTGCCGAGCGTCGGCCAGAGCATCCGGCGCGCGCTATCCCACCAGTCGAGATCGAGGACGTGCGATACCTCTTGCTTGTGCCTCACCGCGTGAAGGCCGCAAAAGAAGACGAAGAAATAGGCGAGTGGCGCGAGGGCGACGGCACAGACCGCGAGGAACGCCATCCGGAGAAGCGGCCGCGGACGTCCCAAGGCCCGCCGGACGAAAAGGACGACCGCCGCGATCCCCGCTGTGCCGAGTGCCTGTTGGACAGACGCGCCGTCGGCGCCGAGCGCCGAGAAGAGCGCGGCGGTCCGCTCAGGCTCCGCAAGCGCCGGGAGCGCGAGAACGAGCGCGCCGCCCGCGAGGCTTCCGCCCTGACCGGACAGCGCACGCCAGTCGTCCGAGAAATGCCATGCCGAGTAGCCGAGGAACCCGGCAAGCGCGACCGTCGGGTTCGCCATCCAGAATGCCACGACGACCGCGGCAAGGCCGAGGTAGAGCGACAGGAAGAGCACGAGGCGCCCCGTCGATCTGATCGGCCAGAGGTGCCGGACCAGCGCAAGGTCAAGCGCCCCGTGGGGCATCCCGAGGATTGCGGTCAACGCGAGAATGGCCGGGAGGAACGCGCTTTCCCCAAGCGCCAACTGGAGCGCAAGCGCCAGCACCGCAGCCGCACCAAGCGTCAGGTCCTGCAAGGCGAACCGGTTCACGGGCTTGCCAAGGTGCGCAGGAACAGCCCCGGGGGCAGAGCGAGCACAACCGACAGCCGGTCGCGCCAGGCGGTCGAGCCCGACAGGAAACGCTCGAGCCGCTGCGGCGGAGCACCTGCGAAGAGACGGGTGAAAAGCTCCGGACCGAGATCGGGGTTGCGGCGCAGCACCTTCAGGAAGAGCGCGTCCATCCGGCGCGTGACCGCCCCGTCGAGACGCGGAGCCCTGGGTCTCCTGCCACCGCGCAATGCCGCCGCGGCGCCGTCGGCCATCTCCTGGATGCGAACGAAGCTGTAGCCCGTGCTCGGACGGCTCGCCCCGCCACGAAGACCGAGGGAGACCACGCCGTTGCGCGTGGGCGCGATGTGGCGCGCGTCCATCGGGATCATGCCGCGTTCGCGCCGCAGGACCTCGTGGCTCACCTTGCCGAGGGTCCGCGACAAGAGGCGCGAGAGGGCCGCATCCAGGTCCTTGTCACCGGGCGGGGCAGCCCCGAAGGTCGTGGCCTCGATGAGGGCCCTGTCCGGTGCGAACGGCAGGACATAGGCGAAGTCGATCCGATCGGACCGCGGCCGTCCGAAGTCCATGAGTTCGACCGTCGTGTCGTCGAAGACCGGTGCCGAGGTGCGGACTTCGGCACCGGAAAAGAATTGCCCGTAGGACGGCCGTCCGCCGACCGGGCGCGTGTCCACCACGTGCCGGGCATACAGCGAACCCCGGTCCGTCGCGATCGCGTGGCGCGGCCCGTCCGAGATGGTGTCCACGCGGGTCCCCAGACGAAACTCGACGTTTGCGCAACGCGCGATCCGATCGAGACATGTCTCGTAGAAGCGCCCCGAGCAGACCGTCTCGTAGCGCAACTCGTCGGAGCAGCGGACGATCACGCCCCGAGGCCCGGCCACGCGCCAGCGCGACCAGCGCTTGACGACGCAATGCTCGAACGGGTCGGGGCGGGTGCGCCAGAAGGACCAGGTGCGGTCGGCCTCGTAGCTTCCGCGCGGCTCGATCACGACGATCCGGAGATCGCTACCCGCCAGCCGGTAAGCGAGGCTCAGCCCCGCGCAGCCGCCGCCGACGATGGCGAGATCGTGGTCCGCTTCAGGCATGGTACGGTCTCCGGCCGGCCGATCCGGGCCGCGTCGGACGCAGCCCACGCGCAAACCCACGCGCGCCGCATCGAATGTGCCCGAGAGCGTTCGGCCTGGCACGCCGCTCCCAAACGATTTCAGGACATGACGCGATGGCGAGGCCGATTTGCCGGTAGCGCTCGGCGGCGAGCGCGACAGCCAGCCGCGAGCGCGGCGGAAGCACGCCGTAACCCCGCCGGGCGTTGGAATAGTGACGCTCGGCCAGGCGGAGCGTCCGCAAGATCGCATCCCCGGCCATGGCCCGCGTGGCGGGCTCCGGGGCGACGAGGTGCTCGGGCGGCGCCGGGCACCACGCACCGGGAAGGTAGCGCCTCCCCATGCGCGCGTCCTCCTGCACGTCGCGCGCGATATTGGTGAGTTGCATGGCGATGCCGAGATCGGCGGCGTGAAGGCGCGCGCTCGCCGGAACCTCGTGCGCGCAGAGCAGATCGCACATCATCTCGCCCACCGTTCCTGCCGCGCCGTGGGCGTAGGCGACGAGATCGGCCTCGGTGTCGAGCCGACGAGGCCGAAGGTCGCCGCGAAGCGTTTCCGCAAGCCCGATCGCGGAGGCGAGGTTCAGGCCATGCGTCTTGTGCAGATCGAGAAAGACGAGCGCCTGCGGCCCACCGGTCCCCTGTCGGGTCCGCAGGCATTGCACCACATCGTCGAGCGCTGCCTGTGCCTGCGGGCCACCCTCTTTGTCGGCAAGATCGTCGAGCGCGCGGCAGGCCCCGTACAGCCTGAGCGTCGGCGCGCGCTCGTTACGCGGCAGAAGGCGCGCGGCGGCGGAGAAGCTGCTCCGGTGGATCGCGGCCCGGTCCATCATCCCGCCTCCCGCGCGGCGGCATCAGGCACGAGCGAATCGAGCACCTTGGCCGAGAGCACCACGCCGGGAACACCCGCCCCCGGATGTGTGCCCGCGCCGACGAGGTAGAGATCGCGGATGCCTTCGCCACGGTTGTGAAACCGGAAGAAGGCCGACTGACGGAAAAGCGGCTGGAGCGAGAAGCCCGCGCCATGGGCGCTCGCGTAGCGGTGGTGGAAGTCCTCGGGCGTCATCCGGAACTCGGCCGTGATCGCCTCGCGGAGCCCCGGCAGGAGTGTCGCGTCGAGCTTGTCCACGATCGCGTCGCGGAGCCGCGGCGCCTCGACCTCCCAGTCAATGCCTTCGTGGCGCAGGTTCGGCACCGGGCAGAGGACGTAGAAGCTGTCGCAGCCCTCGGGCGCGAAGCTCGGGTCCGTGGCCGTCGGCCTGTGGACATAGAGCGACAGGTCCCCGCTCAGGCGACCATGATCGAAAATGTCCGACAGCAGCCCCTCGAACCGCTCGCTGAACTGGATCGTATGATGCGCGACCTCGGGCCATTGCCGCGTGGCGCCGAAGTAGAGGACGAAAAGGCCCATCGACGGCTGCCCGTAGCGCATCCGGAGCCGCGGCATGCGGCCCGCCGCGCCCTCTGGCAGCATCTTCCCGTAGAGATGGAGCGGATCGCAGTTGGAGACGACCACCTCCGCCGCTTCCCGACGCCCGTCCTCCAAAACGACGCCCCTGGCCGCGCCGTTCTCCACCACGATCTCGGCAACCGGTGAGGAGAGGCGGATGTCGATTCCCACGTCCTCCATCAGGTCCCACAGCGCGTCGACCAGGGCACCCGTGCCGCCCATCGCGAACCAGACGCCCTGATCGTGCTCGAGCCAGGAAACGAGGGAGTAGATGCTTGTCGTGGTGAGGGGATTGCCGCCGAGCAGAAGCGGCTGGATCGCGAATGCGCGGGCGAGACGCTCGTCGTCGAAGTGCCGACGCGCAACGTCCCAGACGGTCCGATAGAATTGCAGGCGCAAAAGGTCGGGCACCTGCCGCGCCATGAACAGTGGGTCGTGGAACGGCCGGTCGGACAACTGCGTGAATGCGACGTCGTGGACAGCGCGCGAGAAGTCGAGGAGCCGGGCGTAGTTGTCCACGTCGCCCGGCGAGAGACGGGCGATCTCGCGTTCGGTGGCATCCCGCGTCGGGCCGTAATCGAAGCTCGACCCGTCGTCGTAGACGAAGCGATACCATGGATCGGGCGCGACGAGCGTCACGTGGTCCGACAGCGTCCGCCCGAAGAGCGCGAAGAGCTCCTCGAAGAGCCGCGGTGCACACAGGACGGTCGGCCCCGCGTCGTGCCGGAACCCCTCGTTCTCGAAGACAGCCGCACGGCCGCCAAGTCTCTCGCAGCGGTCATGGAGCGTGACCTCGTAGCCCCTCGCCCTCAGCCGCAGCGCCGCCGCGATGCCGCCAAAGCCGCCGCCGACGACGATGGCGCGTGCCGCTGGCGCGAACGCGGCGGGTTCGGGGACGGCGGGCGTCGCCTCAAAGGGCATGGAGAAGGGCCTCCATGGCCCGGAGCCTGTTCCGGCAGATACGCGCCACGGGTTCACCCATCCCGCCGCTGACGCCCATTGCGTTGCGCGCTGCCCCGCGGAGCTCGTGCTCTGCGCGCAGGAGCGCGGTTTCCACCGCTTCGGCGGTCGTGAGACCGCATCCTTCGAGCAGCAGGCAGAGGTTGGAGATCGGACCACTGGCGGCGCGATCCTCGTCCCTGTCCGTGCAGTCGTCGAGGATCTGGTAGCCGAGGGCGAGCCTGCCGCACGCCCGTCGGATATCGTCCGCGGCGCCCGGATCGCTGCGCGAGAGCAACGCCAGTTCGGGACCGAGCGCGAGGAGAGGCCCGGACTTCAGTTCGGCGACGCGCGACCAGCGTGCGAAAATGTCTTCGCCCGCGCATGTGTCCCCACGGGAATGATCTTCGAGCCCGGCGCACTGGCCGCGGATCGTGGACGAGACCGCGCGATGGACCAGCATGAGGCTTTGCGTCATGTGCGGATGTTCGGCCTCCGCAAGGTCCGCGAGACAGGCATAGGCAAGAGAGATCAGGTGATCCCCGGCCGCCAGTGCCACCGCGTCGCCATGCGCGGCCCAGATTGCGGGCCGGCCCCGGCGGACGGGGCTCCGGTCCGTCAGGTCGTCGTGGACAAGGGACGCCTGATGCAGGGCCTCGACACAGGCAGCCAGGGAGAGGGCCGAGGCATCGGGCCGGCCCGCGCGTCGGCACGTCTCGTGGGTAAGGCGCGCGCGGACACGGTCACCGCCGCTTGCGAGATGTTCGGCAACGATGTCCCATATCGGGGACGGATCGCACCGCTCCGAGAGATCAAGCAGGTAGTCGTCGATCTCCATCCGGCGCAACGCAGGGTCGTCATGGCTTCTGGCATGGTCGAGCATGGGCGTCCTCTTGTTGAGGCTCCTGCGACAGGAAGGCGGCGGGACCCGGCCGAGGGCCCCGCCTGCCTCGGCTTTCGTCAGCTGCGCTGGGCGGCTTCCGACCGGCTCTGGATGATGGCGACCTGCGCCAGAAGGAGCCCGAAGACGGTCTTCGAGACGACGTCCGAGAACGTGTAGCCAAGCTGGCGCACCACGACCCAGTCGGCGGACTGGTTGATGCCTGGGATGCCGGGCACGAGGTAGACGAAGCCGTAGATGAACCAGGTCACGATCAGGAGCGTCCAGGCCCGGTTCATCCAGCGCCCCGCCTCGTCGGAAAGCGAGGCGCGTCCCGTCTTCACGGCGTCGTTGGCCACGTAGAGCAGGTAGAAAAACACCAGCCACGACAGCCCGCCCCAGATCCAGAACGGCGTGCCGTTGCCCTCCGCGAATCCGGCAACCTGTGGTTCGTAATACTGGCCGATGTAACCCAGTATGATCATGGCCGCGCCCGCGATCGTCAGCTTCGCCCACCTCTGGAAGAAATCGCGGCCCGCGAACTGGAGCACGACGAGGAACTGCGTGAGCAGCATCGGCACGTCGATCAGCCAGTTGGCGTAGCGGTATCCGTTGGCGAAGATTTCGCCCTCGGCCCGGACGAAGACCGACCGGGCGGCGTCCCAGACGAAGGCGGAGTTCCACATCAGGTAGAGAAGCCCCAGCTCGATCGTCGCAGAGACCATCACGACGCCGGAGATATAGAAGGTGCGTCTGTATTTCGGCGTGGCCTCGCTGGCAGTGACGGTGAAATACAGAAGCGAGGCGGCGAAGACGGCAGCCGTGAAGCTGAATGCGTGCCGGATCACCTCGTACTGCCAGTACTCGAACGCAAAGAAATTCTCGTAGTTCGGCATTCTGCGGAACCTCCCGTGGCCGTGGTGTCGAAAACGTTCGTTGAATACGCCGCTCGTCAGGCGCGCGTTGAACCGAGCAACGGATAAGGAAGGGAGTTGTTCCACCGAACGCTTCGGTGACAGTGGTTGCGGGACCGGGCCGAGGCGATTGCCCAGAAAACCGGTCCGCGCAAGGCAAAGGTAGCACTGACCCGAAAACTGGCGCTCCATTCCTTGTCGGGGACCGCGTTCCCGGAATGCCTCGTGCCGGTTACAGTGCTGCGAGGGCATCGTCACGGACCGCCTGGAGGCCGCGCACCGGGTGCCGTTCTTCCAGCCCGGAGGGTGCGTTCAGAACCTCTCGGCCCTGAGCACGTCGCAATCGACGACGCTGACGACGCCGATGTGTCTGTCGACAACGTCGAACGCGGCATCGAGCAGCGAATCGAGCCGCTCGGGGCGGATTATGCAGACGACACTCACCATGCCACGGGCGCGGCTTACCTGTCCCTCGCGGCTCCACTGGCCGGACCGGCCCGATCCGCCGAGCACTGGCAGCACGGTGAAACCCGTGACGCCGGCCTTCACGAGCGCAGCGGTCAAGCGGCCTTCCATGACGGCCTCGATCGTGATCTCGACGCGCTTTGCCTTGTGGGTCTGCATCGTATCAGCCTCCGGTCAGGGCCTGGGACACCGCGAGGTAGATCGGGATGCCGAGCGTCAGGTTGAAGGGGAAAGTCACGCCGAGCGACAGCGTGAGGTAGATCGAGGGGTTTGCTTCGGGCAGGGCCACGCGCATCGCCGCCGGCACCGCGATGTAGGACGCCGATGCTGCGAGGGTCATGAACAGCATCACACCGCCCGGGCTCAGCCCTAGGAGAAGCCCCGCGGCGAGGCCGAAGCACGAGCCAACGAGCGGCATAAGGACGCCGAAGGCGAAGAGGCCGGTGGTCAGGACCGAGCGCGCCTCCCGTAGGCCGCGGCCCGCCACAAGGCCCATGTCGAGGAGGAAAAGGCAGAGAACCCCTTGGAACGGTGCGACGATGAAAGGCGCGATCAGCTCCATCCCCTCCTCGCCGGTGATCCAGCCGATGAGAAATGACCCCACCAGCAGCACGATGGAGCCGTTGAGCAGGATCTCACGGATGAGTCCCTCCTCCATCTCGGCCGTCTGCCTGTCGAACCTTGCGATGATCCAGAGCGCCGAGAGGATCGCGGGTGCCTCCATCACTGCGGCGACGGCGACCATGTATCCCTCGGACGACAGGCCCGCCGAGTTCGCCACGGAGGTCGCTGCGACGAACGTGACGATGGAGATCGATCCGTAATGGCCCGCAACCGCGGCGGCATCCGTGACCGAAAGCCGGGTCATCGCACGCAGGAGCCCGAAGGCAACCATCGGGATCGCGAAGGAAAGGATCAGCCCCGCCACCAACGACAGCAGCAGCGTGGCGTCGATCCCGTGCGCGGCGACGCTCGCCCCACCCTTGAACCCGATCGCGAAGAGCAGGTAGATCGAAAGCCCTTTGGCCACTGCTTCGGGGATCGAAAGGTCCGACCGCGCGAAGGCCGCAGCGACGCCCAGCGCGAAGAAGAGGATGATCGGCGAAAGAAGATTGTCCGCCGCCAGCGCCAGAATGCCATCCATGTGCAGTCCCAAGACATTTGCCAAGCGGCTGTGCTTGGGGGACAAGTCGCGCGATGTGTTCGTGCGGTCAACCGTTTCTCGCCCGCGGTGGCATTTGCCGGGCCCAGGTGCCCGATTTGGTGCGGCGGAGGACGGACGGCGGGATCATCCGAGAAAGATATCCCCGCGTCTGTTGGTCTTTCCCCGTCGTGTCGAGAATGCTTTCATCGAGACCGGGAGAAACAGGGCGGATGGCGTTCCTTACGAGGAACACCTCGGCGATGCCGGGCGTGTTCGGGCCGAGCCCGGTGGCGGCGGCGCTGATTTCGGGCGGGACCGCCGCGCTCGGCGAGTCGCTGACAGCCGCCGGGCATCTTGAGCAGGAGGCGCCCTGCGCCTTGCAGACCATGGCCCCGCGCCCCGCAGCGCGGACGATGGCATTCCACGTTCTCGCAGCACCCGCCGAACCCGCACACCTCGCGGCGACCGCGGCCGGAGAGGTTCCGGATGCGGTCTGCGGACCCTACGGTTCCTCCACCCATGGTGTGCGGTGTTTCGTCACCGACCTGCGCTGGCCGGACCGGGCGATCTTTGTCGACGAGGGGCTGGACCATCCCCCGTTCGACCCGTCGAGCATCACCCCGCTGCCCTAGGCATTGCGCGCGCTCAGCGCCGGAACTCCAGGATGTCGAAGTCCGACCCGGCAAGCGGCGCCGGAAACTCCAGCCGCAGGCGGCCATCGTCCAGCCGGGTCAGGACTGCCATCTGGTTGCGCGCCGGATCCTCTCCGAACCAGATCGGCGCCGCATCGACGCCCTGCCGGGCGCCGAGATAGAGCAGCCGGTCCCCGGCCAAGCGGTAGAGTCGGCCCATCATGCGCTGCGTGCCGTCGATCTTTCGGATCATCCAGCCAGCCCCGTCGTCGAAGATCCGACAGGAAGACCAGTCGTGGATCGCCACTGCCGGATCGCCGCCCAGCTTGACGAACCGACAACGCCAACCGCCGCTCGGGTCGTAGCCGTCGTCGAAGGAAAGGACCTGCCCCGCGAGCACCTGCCCGAGCGTCGTCCCGGCTGCCGCCTCGGCCCGGGCGCTTGCCCCGGTGATCGCTCCCGTTCGGCGCGTGTCGAACTCCGCGAGAACACGGCGGTCCTCGTCCGACATGAGGCCGACGATCGCACCGTCCGCGATGGCAGGGGCAGCCACCGCCGCGAGGGAAAGCGAGAGCGCCACGGCGCTGCAGGTGAACCGCATGTCCATGAGCGCGACCGTCTGGAACACTCGTCTTGGGAAAAGTATGGCTTGGGCGAGGTGAGCGCACAAGTTGGCAAGGTTCCGTTCCGGCTCGATCCCGGCGGTTTGGCGGCTCTGTCCGCATCCTCGAGCACCGCTTGCGCGGGCATCTTTGCCAGACGTCGATTTCCACCCCGTTCTCGGCGGCGACGTCGAGCCGGTTGAGTGCCACCACCACGGGCACGCGCATCTCCAGCAGCTGGCTGGTTAGGTAGAGATTGCGCTCGAGGTTCGAGGCATCGACGATGTTGACGATGAGATCGGCCTCGCCCGCCGCCACAAAGTCGCGCGCGATCCGCTCGTCGACGGAGAGGCCGTCGTCGGCAGCCTCGAGCGAATAGGTCCCCGGCAGGTCCACCAGCTCGATCTCGACGCCGTCGATCATGACGCGGCCGACCTTGCGCTCGACGGTCACGCCCGGCCAGTTGCCCACCCGCTGCCGGGCCCCTGTCAGCGCGTTGAAAAGGGTCGTCTTGCCGCAATTCGGATTGCCGACCACGCCCACGACATACCGCTCGCTCATGGCTGCCCCCGCTCGACCAGAAGCGCTTCGGCCTCGTCCCTGCGCAGGCTCAGGGAGAAGCCGCGCACCCGGATCTCGAGCGGGCCGCCCGGCGGCGCGCAGCGCGCCACCACGAAGGCTCGTGCCGGGCGTCAGCCCCATGGCCAGCAGGCGGCGGCGATAGCCCACGCCCCCCCTGGTGAAGCCCGCGACGCGCCCGGCGTCACCGACGGCGAGGGTTCTTAGAGTGTCTGGCATGGGCGGGCTCCCAGTTCGGTGCAGGGCGTCAGCTTGCGGGCGTCACCATGATCCGCTGGGCGGCGCCGGCGCTCAGGCCAAGCCGCATGTCGCCGCGCAAGAGGACGAGACGCGCCCCCTCGATCTGCGACACGACGAGGTCGGCACCCACGTTCAGGCCGAGTTGCGTGATGCGACGGACGAAGCCGTCATCACCGCGCAGGGCGACGATCCTGACCCGGTCGCCTTCGCCGGCCATGCCGAGGGGAAACGCCTGTCCGACACCAGAGCCAAGACCGTCCATCCAGCGTTCATCCTCATCGCTTTTCGTTTGGCGCAAATGGGTTATCATGGCGGCACCCTGTCCGACAAAAAAGCTCAGGCTTTGGGTCGCGAGTCAAGGATGGCGTTCGGAACGGGCTTTTCAGGGGCGACGTCCATGCCGCCGATGGCGCGTGGGCCCGGCAGAGGCCACGCTCGTTACGCGGTGCCAGACGGGCGCGAACAGATCCTAGATACGCAGGGTCCCCGTGACGCCTCGTTCCAGCGCGCGCTCGATCAGGGCCTTGAGGAGGGCCTTGCCCGCCGCGTCCCGCATGGCTGAGACGACGGGGGGGCGCGCCCGGGATGCGGCCCGGATACGGGCGGGCGGCAGTGCCGTCTCAGGGCGCACGCGCCGGTTGAACTGCGCCTCCGGGCAATGCACGCAGATGTGATCCATGATCGCGTCGATCGCGCCTCGCTCGGTGCAGTAGTGGACGACGATGGACGCGGCGTGACGGTTGATTTCGACCGCCTTGACGCCCTCGAGCGATCCCACCTGACGCTCGATCAGAGCCATCAGTTCGGGATCGCGGCGCAGCGCCTCGATCCTGAACCGCGCGCGGCCCGGAATGTGATGCACGCAATCGACCATGAGTCCGGTACTCCCCTGCCAAGGTAAGGCAACGGGGAGAGACTACACCTTCCCGAGAGAAACGGTCAACTATTATTGGTGCGCGCGCTCCGTTTGCGACGCCGCGGCCCGGGCGATCCCGGCACGGCCCGCCTCGGATGGCAGGCCCGCCCGCGCGATGGCCGATAGAAGCAGCGCGATGGTCGAGCCGTTGTGGAGCATCGCCGCGCCGATGGGCGACAGTCCGCCGAAGGAGGCGGCGAGAAACAGCGCCGAGTTGAAGCCGATGGCCACGGTACTGTTGGAGGACACGATGCGCATCGCCTGGCCGCAGATCTCGCGCGCGTCGGCCACGGCGCCGATCCGGTCCTCCATGAGCATCACGTCCGCGGCGGCCTGAGCGATGTCGGCGCCCTTCTGCATCGCGAGACCCACATCGGCCTGCGCCAGCGCCGGCGCATCGTTCACGCCGTCGCCCACGAAGGCGACCTTGCGGCCGGCCTCCTGAAGGTCGGCGAGGATGCGCAGCTTGTCCTCGGGGTGCAGTTCGGCATGCACCTGATCGAACCCGAGCGCCGCGCCGAAGCCCTCGGCCCGCTCCCTGCGGTCGCCCGTCAGCATCACGAGCGACGTGACGCCGGCGGCCCGCAGGCGGCGCGCGGTCGCCAGCGCATCGGTGCGCAGATCGTCCCGCAGGCCGATGAGCCCCAGGGGCACCCCACCGATGGCAAGAAAGAGCAGCATCTTGCCGTCGGCGACGAGCGCATCGATCATGGCGTCATGCCCCCGGAAATCCACGCCCTCCCGATCTTCGAGGAAATGCCGGCTGCCGATCAGGACCGTCTTGCCGTCGACGATGGCACGCAGCCCGTAGCCGACCTCGAAATCGACATCGCCGTGCTCCACATGGCCGGCTTCTCGCGCCTTCGCCTCGGCAACGATCGCGCGCGCCACGGGGTGGTTCGAATGTTCCTCGACCGCGGCGGCAAGCGCGAGCATCCTGTCCACGGGCCAGTCGTCCGGCATCAGCGGGACGACATCGGTCACCGTCAGCGCGCCGTGCGTGAGCGTTCCGGTCTTGTCGAAGACGAAGGTATCGACCTCGGCGAGCGTCTCGATGCTCGGGCCGCCCTTGATCAGGATGCCGCGCCCGGCCGCGTCGGACATCGTGGCGCGCACCGCGACCGGCGCCGACAGCTTGATCGGACAAGCATAATCGACGAGGAAGACGGAACTGAGCCGCCTGAGGTCGCGCGTCACGGCGAGGGTGACGGCGGCGAGCCCGAGCGTCATGTAGACCTGCCTGTCGCCGTGTTTACGGGCCACGCGCTCGGTGTCCGAGCGGACCTCCAGCGCCTCGTCGATCAACGTCGCGATCCGCGCGGTCGTCGTTTCGTCGCCCACCTGCCGCGCCTCGATCTTGACGCTGCCGCTCTCGATCAGGCTGCCGGCGATGATGATGTCGCCGGGGGCCTTGGCGACTGGCACGCTCTCGCCCGTGATCGAGGCCTCGTTGACCAGCGCCTCTCCATCGAGGATCTGACCGTCGACCGGCACGCGCTCTCCGGTGCCCGCAAGCACGGTATCGCCCACGCGCAGTGTGTCGAAGGGCACCTCCACCGCGCCCCCGTCGCGGACGAGCCAGGCGGTTTCGGGGTTGGGCAGCAGCATGTCCTGCAGAAGCGCCGCCGAGTGCCGCATCGTGCGGTCCTCGAGATATTCCCCGGTGCCCATCAGAAGGTCGGTAGTAACGGCCGTGCCGATCCCACCCCTGAGCGCGCCCACCGAGACGGCGAGCGCGTCGAGGAGTTCCACCTCAACCTTGCCGGACAGGACCGAGCGGGCCCCGCGAAGGACCCGGGGAGCAAGGAGCGCCGCCCCGATCAGATGACGGAGACCATAGGGCAGAAGCCGCACAGTCCCGAGGAACGCGATTCTGATCGCGAGCGGTGCGATCGACGGCGCGTCGACCTCTTCCGCCCGGCGGAAGCGGAGGCGGTCGCGCCGAATGGAGCGCAGGCGCTCGAGAACGCGCTCCGCTGCGCCCGCTGCGATCTCGTGCTCGACGATGACGCAGAGGGCGCCGGGGTTGATCCGGACCGACCGAACGCCAGGTGTCGCCCCGACGAGGCGCGCCAGATGATCCGTGTCGAGCCGGTCGAGGCCCACCAGCGGCATCCGCACGCGCAGCCGCCCCGGACAGGCATGCACGAGGTCGATACGCGCGGTCGGGACCGCCTGCGCCGGGGGCCGGGGCTGTCTTTCGATCAGGTCGACGTTCATGCAGGGCGCTTACTTCGTCCGCGTCGCCTCGATCTCGGCCTCGGCGTCCCTGAACCGCTCCTTCGTCTCTTCCATCCCTCCCTTCAGCGCCATCCAGACCTGGGCCGCGCCGCTGATCATGGCCTTCTGCACCGCCTCGTTGGTGAGCACATAGGTCACGAGCCCGCCGACGGCGGCGCCCGTCAGGAACCGGCCTGTGGTCATCCCGGAAAGCGGCCCGTGGGGTGGTCTGGTCTGCATGTCTTGTCCTTTCCTTTTTTTTTGCGGTGTCGTG
>CAZUVG010000024.1:0-14676 GCA_964623765.1 uncultured Roseicyclus sp. | reverse complement strand
GACCGCGGCCGGTTCCAGGTGACCGAGACGGCGGCCGACGACTACGTCTTCCGCGCCTCGCCCCTGCGCAACATCGAGCTGACCGCACCCTATTTCCATTCCGGCGCGGTCTGGGATCTCGAGCAGGCTGTGGCCGTCATGGGCGTGTCCCAGCTGGGCGCCGAACTGACGGATCAGGAAATCGAGGACATTGCCGCGTTCCTGCGCACGCTGACGGGCGAGATCCCCGAGGTGGTGCACCCGCAGCTGCCGCCCAGCACGGACGCGACGCCGCATCCGGAGCCGATGTAAGGCCTTCGCGCAGAGGTTCCGGTGCCCCCTCCTCCCGAACCGGGCACCGGGCCGGGATCCGTCCTCCCGCGGATCCCGCATCATGCAGGGGCCGTCCCGCCAGGGGCGGCCCTTCGCACATCCGTCCGGAGCCGCGAGGTTTCGGGGAACCACCGCCGCCGTCCCCCGGTTTCCCTCCCGACTGAAGGAGACCGACATGGACATCCTGCGCATCATCGCCGCCATCATCCTGCCGCCCCTCGGCGTCTTTCTCGAGGTGGGCCTGGGCAAGCACTTCTGGATCAACGTGATCCTGACGATCCTGGGCTACATCCCGGGCATCGTCCACGCGCTCTGGATCATCCTGCGCGAACCGCGGAGGGCCTGAGCAATGCCCCCCGAACGCAGCAAGCTGGAACGGCTGGAACGCCTCGCCGACCGGATGGACGCGGCCTTCCGCCTGCCGGGCACGAGGATCCGCATCGGCTGGGACTCGATCGTGGGCCTCGTCCCGGGCATCGGTGACACGCTGGCCGTGCTGCCCGCGGCCCATATCGTCAACGAGAGCCGGCGGATGGGTGCGTCGAACACCGCGCTCGCGCGCATGGTCGCCAATGTCGGCATCGACTACGTGATCGGCCTCGTCCCCCTTCTGGGCGACATCTTCGACGTGGGCTTCAAGGCCAACCGCCGCAACGTCGCCATCCTGCGGGAGGAACTGGACCGCCGCGGCCCGGTCGGGCACGAAAAAGGGGCGGACACCCGCCCGCCCCGCAATTCACGTTCCGGCAGTCGATGGGCAGATGCCTAGCCGGTGATGTCCATGCCGGCGAAGAAGTAGGCGATCTCCTCGGCCGCGGTCTCGGGCGCGTCGGACCCGTGGACCGAGTTCTCGCCCTTCGACAGTGCGAAGTCCTTTCGGATCGTGCCGGGGGCCGCCTCGGCCGGATCGGTCGCGCCCATCACCTCGCGGTATTTGGCAATCGCGTTCTCGCCTTCCAACACCTGAACGACCACCGGCTCGGAGATCATGAATTCGACGAGTTCGCCGAAGAACGGGCGTTCGCTGTGCACGCCGTAGAAATGCTCGGCCTGCGCGCGGGTCATGCGGATGCGCTTCTGCGCGACGATGCGCAGACCCGCCTCCTCGATCTTGGCGTTGATGGCGCCGGTGAGGTTGCGCTTCGTGGCGTCGGGCTTGATGATGGAAAAGGTGCGTTGAACGGCCATGGTTCGCTCCGTGGAGAAAGGATTTCGGCGCGCGCTTAGCATGGGGGTCCGGGGTTGAAAACCCGCCGCGGTGCAGCGCGAGGGCCCCGCGTTGACAGCGACGCGCGCGGGCTTCACATGGCGCACATGCTCAGGATCGACGACATCTCCTTCGCCATCGCCGGGCGTCCCCTCCTCGAAGGCGCGAGCGCGACCATCCCCGAAGGCCACAAGGTCGGCATCGTGGGGCGGAACGGTACCGGCAAGACGACCCTCTTCCGGCTCATCCGGGGGGAGTTGACGCTCGACGGCGGCACGATCTCCCTTCCCCGCCGCGCGCGGATCGGCGGGGTGGCGCAGGAGGTGCCAGGTTCGGAGGTCTCGCTGATCGACACCGTGCTCGAGGCGGATGCCGAGCGCGCGTCGCTCATGGCCGAGGAGAGCGACGATCCCGCGCGCATCGCGGAGATCCAGACGCGCCTCGCCGATATCGACGCGTGGTCGGCCGAGGCGCGGGCCGCCGCGATCCTGAAGGGCCTCGGCTTCAGCGATGCGGAGCAGCGGATGCCCTGCTCGGCCTTCTCGGGCGGCTGGCGGATGCGCGTGGCGCTGGCCGGTGTCCTCTTCGCGCAGCCCGATCTCCTGCTGCTGGACGAGCCCACGAACTACCTCGACCTCGAGGGCGCGCTGTGGCTCGAGAGCTACCTGCAGCGCTACCCGCACACGGTGCTCATCATCAGCCACGACCGCGGCCTGCTGAACCGGGCGGTGGATCACATCCTGCATCTCGAGGGGCGCAAACTCACGCTATATGCCGGCGGCTACGACGCCTTCGCCCGCGCCCGGGCCGAGATGCGCGCCGTGCAGGCGGCGGCGGCCAAGAAGCAGCAGGCGCAGCGCGCCCATCTGCAGAGCTTCGTCGACCGCTTCCGCGCCAAGGCAACGAAGGCCCGGCAGGCGCAGTCCCGCGTCAAGATGCTGGAGCGGATGGAGCCCATCCGCATGCCGGAGGACGCCGCGCGCACCGTCTTCTCCTTCCCCGAGCCCGACGACCTGTCGCCGCCCATCGTGAACCTCGAGAACGCGGCGGTCGGCTACGACGGCAAGCCGGTCCTCGGCCGCCTGTCGCTCAGGATCGACCAGGACGACCGGATCGCGCTGCTGGGGCGGAACGGCGAGGGAAAATCGACACTTTCCAAGCTTTTGTCGGGCAAGCTTCAACCTCTCGATGGCAGGGTGACGACGGCCTCGAAGCTGCGTGTCGGCTACTTCGCCCAGCACCAGGTGGACGAGCTGCACGTCGACGAGACGCCGCTCCAGCACCTGCGCCGCGAGCGCCCGGACGAGCCGCCCCCGAAGCTGCGCGCGCGTCTCGCGGGCTTCGGCCTCGGCGCGGACCAGGCGGAGACAGAGGTCGCGAAGCTCTCTGGCGGGCAGAAGGCGCGGCTGTCGCTCCTGCTCGCCACGCTCGACGCGCCGCACATGCTGATCCTCGACGAGCCTACGAACCACCTCGACATCGAGAGCCGCGAGGCGCTGGTCGAGGCATTGACGGAATACTCGGGCGCCGTGGTTCTCGTCAGCCACGACATGCACCTCCTCGGCCTCGTCGCGGACCGGCTGTGGCTGGTGAAGGACGGTCGCGTCGCGCCTTACGATGGCGACCTCGAAAGCTACCGCGCGATGCTGCTGAAGGGCGAGGAAGGCGCGGCGAAGGCCGCGAAGTCGCGGCCGAAGCCCGTATCGCAGGACCGCCTGCGCGAGCTCCGCTCCGAGGTCCGGCAGGCCGAGGCGCGTGTCGCGAAGATCGAGGAGATGCGCGAGAAGCTGGCCGCGAAGCTCGCCGATCCCGCCCTCTACGAACCCGAGCGCGCCGGCGATCTCGGCGTCTGGCAGCGCAAGTATGCGGAGGTCATGGACGGCCTGGACCGGGCCGAGGCGCTCTGGGTGGCCGCCGCCGAGAAGCTGGAAAAGGCCGAAGCCTCCTGAGCTAGACGAGCCCCGGGGGAACGCAGGGCACCGTCAGGACCGCCCTGCCCGACGTGTCGAACACAGCCTCCGCCGGCTCCTGCCCCGGCGCCGTGAACCGCGCCACGCTGCCCACGATGTCCACGCCCCGCGCCACGATGCTGCGCGCGGCGCCGGGTCGGTTCAGGTCCACGCCGCTGTCCATGTCGAGCGTCACGACCACCTGCCCCCCGGGCGCCAGACCGAATAGCTCGATGTCGAGCGCGCGTGCGCCGTCCTCGACGCCGAGCACCTCGCCCGGACCCTCGACGACCTGCAGGGGGCGAGGGTGAAGCGTTCCGCCGCCTCCGTATTCGGTGTCGATCACCACTTGTCCCGCCGACGGCGCGAAATCCACCTCGAGCCGCCCGGTCAGCGCATCGCAGCCCCCGTCGTGCCGGATCGCGATCCAGTCGAAGGCCGAGGCGTCTTGCACGATGACCTCGAGCACCGTCTCGTCGGCCGCGGCGGGGGCCGCGAGCGCGAGGAGAAACAGCAGGCAGAGCGGGCGCATGGCAGTCCCCGTCCCGGGCGGATGGGGTGGAAGCTAGCGCAAGCGTCGCCACGCGCCAGCAACTTGCGGCGCGACGCCGAACCTGCCACAGGCCGGGGGCATGGAGCTTGCGGCCTACATCCCGGCCTTCGTGGCGCTGTTCGTGATAATCGACCCCGTGGGCCTCGCGCCGCTTTTCGTCGCGCTGACGCGGGGCCTCTCCGCGCGCGAACGGCGAGGCGTCGCGGTCCGCGCCTGTCTCGTCGCGCTCGGCATCCTGACGCTCTTCGGCGTGGCGGGCGAGGCGGTGCTGAACTTCCTCGGCATCTCCATGCCCGCCTTCCGCATCGCGGGTGGCGTGCTGCTGTTCCTTACCGCGCTCGACATGCTGTTCGAACGGCGCGCGCAGCGGCGGCAGGGGCAGGCCGACACCGCCCATCCCGACGACCCCTCGGTCTTTCCGCTGGCCATACCCCTGATCGCGGGGCCCGGCGCCATCGCGACGATGATCCTGCTCACGGGACAGGAGGGTGGCGCCATGCTCCACGTTGTGGCCGTCCACGGCGTCATGGCGCTCGTGCTTCTCGCCGTCTTCGCCATGTTCCTGCTGGCAGCCCCCATCGAGCGGCTGCTTGGCCCCACGGGGATCACGGTCGTGACGCGGCTTCTCGGCATGCTGCTGGCCGCGCTGTCGGTGCAGTTCGTGATCGACGGGATGCGTGATCTGCAGGTGATGTAGGACGCAGCCCAGAACGCCTGCGCCCCGAGGCCGCGACCGCCGCGGGGTCAGCCGATCCTGTAGGTCACGTCGCCACCGGCGCCACCGATAAAGGTCACCGTGCCGTCATCGTTGAAGCGCACCGGCTGGCAAATCGTGCCGGCAAGCCGCGCAGGGGCCGTGAGCGTGCGGCAGAACTGGCCGTTACGCTCTGTCCAGGCGCCCTCGACCGAACCCGACATGCTGCCATCCGCACCCAGCACGATGGTGCTGCGGTCGTTGGTCAGGGTCGCGCCCGAGAGCCTTTCGGCAAGCGCTCCGCCACTGTTCGTCGTGGCGGGTTCCGATGCGGGCGTCTGCATGCACCCGGCGAGGCCGACGGTGCAGATGGCGGCCGAAAGAACTGCGGTCTTCTTCATCATTTCCCCCTGGGTCGATGTGCGGTGATACTGCCGCGATTCCTGCCGGGTGGCAGATCGAGACAGCAGCCCCATATCAGTAGGAAGCTCTCAGTGCGCCCGCATGACCCATATGGGCTATGCCGGCCGTAAAACCGGTGCGGGCTCCGGAGGGTGCGCATGACCACGCTCGACGGCGAACAGATCGGCAGCCTCGTCTACCTCGCCCTGCTGGGCGCGGCGCTGGCGGGGTGGCTTGTCGCGTCCAACCGCCGGAACCTCGGGCGTGTCGTGCAATATGCCGCGGTCTGGAGCTTCATCTTCATCGGCGCAATCGTGGCCGTGGGTCTCTGGACCGACATCCGCCAAACCGTCGCGCCGCGCCAGTCGGTGATGATGGAGGGTGCCCGGATCGAGGTGCCGCAGTCGGCGGACGGGCATTACTATTTGACCATGGGCGTCAACGGCACGCCGATCCGCTTCGTCGTGGACACGGGCGCGACGGAACTGGTGCTGAGCCGCGAGGACGCGCTGCGCGCGGGTATCGACCTCGACCGGCTGATCTTCTCGGGGCGCGCCTTCACGGCCAACGGCGAGGTGGCGACCGCGCCGGTGACGCTCGAAACGGTGGAACTGGGCGCCGTGCTCGAGACCGGCGTGCGGGCGGTGGTCAACGGCTCGGAGATGCAGGACAGCCTGCTCGGCATGAGCTACCTCCAGCGCTTCGACCGGATCGAGATCTCGGGCGGCCGTCTGCTGCTGGAGCGCTAGCGGGCGCCGCTTTCCGCCGCCATATGCCAGCGGCCCGATTCCTCCGACCAGTATTTCGCCGCGATCCCGGCATCCGTCAGGCTGCGCCATTGGGCGCGCGCCGTCTCCTTCGCGCCTTCGTCGTGGCCTTCGAAGAGGATCATGGCACGCGCAAGCGAAGCGATCTCGTCGGCACGCACCTCCGCCCCCTCGACCGAGACGAGACACTCGGGCGCATTCCCCGCCGGCCCGGTCGTCAAGAGCACCGGCTGGTCGGCGTCGTGCGGCCCGCCCGCGCGTCCGTGCGGCAGGAAGCCGTCGCCGAGCCAGAGCGCAGCGTCCAGCCGGTCGAGGAGCCCCTCCGTCCGCCCGCGCACGGCGACGCGCCAGGGCTGGGCGAGCGACTTCTCCAGCAACAGCCGGAGCGTCACCTCCAGCGGCTGCCGCGTCAGGTGGTAGAAGTAGGCCTCGCCCATCGCCCGGCCTTCAGCCCTCGTGGCGCGCGCGCACCAGCCGGTCGAGCGACAGCACGCCCCAGCCCGTCGCCCCCTTGGGCGCGAGCGTCGTGTCGGACTTCACGCTGGCGACCCCCGCGATGTCGAGATGGATCCACGGGGTGTCCTCCTTCACGAAGCGGCCGAGGAACTGCGCCGCGGTGATGGACCCCGCGTCACGGCCGCCCACGTTCTTCATGTCGGCCACGCGGCTCTTGAGCTTCTCGTCGTAGGCCTTGCCCAGCGGCATCCGCCACGCGCCCTCGCCCTCGGTCTGCGCCGCCTTCAGGAAGGCCGCGCAGAAGTCCTCGTCGTTCGAGAAGACGCCCGCGTTCTCGTGGCCGAGCGAGATGATGATGGCGCCCGTCAGCGTCGCGAGATCGATCATGCCCGCAGGCGCGAAACGCTCCTGCGCATACCACATCACGTCGCACAGCACGAGGCGCCCCTCGGCGTCGGTATTGATGACCTCGACCGTGTCGCCCTTCATGGACGTCACCACGTCGCCCGGGCGCTGCGCGCGACCGTCGGGCATGTTCTCAACCAGACCGACGAGCGCCACGACGTTGGCCCTGGCCTTGCGTCCCGCGATGGCGCGCATCGCACCGGCAACCGTGCCCGCGCCGCCCATGTCCATGGTCATGTCCTCCATGCCGCCCGCGGGCTTGAGGCTGATGCCGCCGGTGTCGAAGACGACTCCCTTGCCGATAAGCGCGAGCGGCGCCTCGTCGCCGCCGCCCTTCCACTGCATCACGACAACCTTCGACGGGCTCTCCGAGCCCTGCCCGACGGCGAGCAGCGTCCGCATGCCCAGCCGCTCCAGTTCGTCTTCCTCCAGAACCTCGACGTCGACACCCAGATCGGACAGCCCCTTCAGCCGCTCGGCGAACTCGGTCGTCGTGAGCACGTTCGAGGGTTCGTTGACGAGATCGCGGGTGAAAAAGACGCCGTCTGCCAGCGGCGCGAGCCCGGCCCAGACCTCCGCCGCCTCGTCGGGCTTCGAGACCATGAAGGTCGCGTCCTCGCTCGGCGTCTTCTCCCCCGTCTTGTGGTCGGCGAAGTCGTAGCACCTGAGCACGAGGCCGAGGCCGATTTCCGCGGCATGTGCCGTGGCGCCCGCGCAGACCGTCAGCGCCCCCCTGCCCCGCGCCTTCGCGATCGCGGCCCCTGCCGTGCGCGCCTCCTCGACCGAGGGACGGCGCGGCAGCTTGCAGACGACGATCTCCTCGGCGTCGAGACCGGCGGGGAAGCCGAGGCTCATCACGTCGCCCGCCTTGGCCTTCCCGAACCGCTCCGATCCCGCCAGCCGCTCGATCGCGCCGCGGGTCAGTCGGTTGAGGCGCCGGGCCGCGGGGTCGAGCTTGCCCTCGGGCGGCACCACGACGGCGATGCGCCCCGAAAGGCCCTTGAGCGCCTCGATGTCGGTTTCGGTGAAGGAAAGTCTGATGGGCGTAGTCATCGCGGCTCCTGTGGGTCGGTCCCGTGTCGTTCGCGCCGCGACCTTAGGCCTGTGCGCGCCCCTTGGCCAGATGCCCCTGTCGCCCGGAGGCTGCTTGCCGTAAACTCCACATCAGGGCGTCCGGCACCATGCTGCACGCATCATCTGGGGGCACCCGCCTCCGCGCGGCCGCACCATGGGAGACGGCATTGGGACGGTTCGACCGGTACATCCTGACGCAGCTCGTGGTGCTGTTCGGCTTCTTCAGCCTCGTGCTCGTCTCGGTCTACTGGATCGAGGCGGCGGTAGACCTCTTCGACACGCTCATCGCCGACGGGCAGAACGTCAGCGTCTTCTTCGAGTTTACCGCACTCGCCCTGCCCCAGATCATGCTGCTTGTCCTGCCGATCTCGGCCTTCGTCGCGACACTCTACATCTTCAACCGCATGATCGGCGAGAGTGAGTTGGTCGTCATGCAGACGGCAGGTCTGTCGGCGTGGCGGCTCCTGCGGCCGGTGTTCGTGTTCGGCCTTCTGGTCGCGTCACTCATGGCCGTGCTTGCCAACGTGCTTGCCCCGGCCGCGCGCAGCCAGTTCAACGATCGCCAGGCGCAAGTGGAGGAGGACCTGGCGGGACGCTTCCTGCGCGCGGGGGAGTTCATCAATCCCGCCCGCGGCCTCACTGTCTACATCCGCGAGATCAGCGAACTCGGAGAGTTCCGCGACCTCTTCCTGCAGGACCGCTCGCAGGACGGGGTTGAAACGACCTACACCTCCGCGACCGCGCTGCTCGTGCGGGCCGAGGCCGGGCCGCGGCTCGTGATGTTCGACGGGCTCGCGCAGTCGCTCGATCTCGAGACCGGGCGGCTGTCCACGGTGACCTTCGCCGATTTCACCTATGACCTTGCCGCGCTGATCGCCGAGGAGCGCGCGCGGCGCCGCGACGTGCGCGAACTGCCGACGGCGGTGCTGATCGCTGCCGACGAAGAGATCGCCGAGGCGCTTCGAATCCCCCTTTCGCGGATGCTCTTCGAGGGGCACGACCGGATCGCGCGGGGGCTTTTCGCCATCTTCCCGCCGCTGATCGGCGCGGCCTGCCTGATGCTGGGACATTTCTCGCGCTTCGGCGTGTGGCGGCAGATCCTGCTTGCCATCGTGCTGGTCGTGCCGCTGCAGGTGATCTGGAACGCCTCGGAATCGATCGGACGCAACGACGCCGCGCTCTGGTATCTTGCCTATGCCCAGCCCCTTGCCGCGCTTGCCATCACGCTCGCCGTGACCCTGTTTGCGAGCGTCAGGCTGCGCCTCCCGCGTCCACGCGCCCGCGACCCCGGCGGGGGGGTGCCGGCATGATCCTTCATCTCTACGTCGCCCGCCGCTTCCTGCGCGCAGTGGGAATCGTCACCGCCGTCTTCGTCGCCATCCTCCTGCCCATCGACATCGCCGAGCAGATGCGCCGGGTGGGCGCCGAGCAGGGTCTGGGTGCAGTAGTGGAACTGTCGCTGCTGAACCTGCCCCGCGCGCTTTACCAATGGCTGCCGCTCTTCGTGATGCTGGCCACGCTGGTTTTGTTTCTCGGTCTCGCGCGGTCCTCCGAACTCGTGGTGATCCGGGCCGCGGGCCGCTCGGCCCTGCGCACGGCGATCTCGCCGGTGCTGACGGCCTTCGCGCTCGGCGTGCTCGCGCTGCTGATCCTGAACCCGATCGTCGCGGCGACGGCGCGGGAATACCAGCTGACCGTCGCGCGGTACCAGGGGGCCGAGAGCCGCACGGTTTCGGTAAGTTCCGAGGGACTGTGGCTCAGGCAGGGCACCGCGTCGGAGCAGACGGTGATCCATGCCGAGGGCACCAATTCGGACGGCACTCACCTTTTCGATGCAAGCTTCTACACCTTCGACGCGGACGGGGTTATGACCCGGCGCACCAACGCGCGCGAGGCGCGGCTCGTCGCGGGCGCCTGGGAACTCGACGGCGTGAAATCCTGGCCGCTCACGGGCGCACCCAATCCCGAGGCCGCCTCGGAGCAAGAGGAGCGGCTGGAACTGCCCTCCACGCTCACGCCCGAGCAGATCCGCGACAGTTTCGGCCGCCCATACACGGTTCCGGTTTACGAACTGCCTGGCTTCATCGCGCAGCTCGACGCGGCGGGCTTCGCCGCCGTCCAGCACCGGATCTGGCTGCAGATTCAGCTCAGCAATCCAATGATGCTGTCGGCCATGGTGCTGATCGGGGCGGGCTTCACGATGCGGCACACGCGCTTCGGCAAGACCGGAATCATGGTGCTTGCGGCGATTCTTGTTGGATTCGGGGTGTATTTCATCCGCGATTTCGCGGAAGTTCTGGGAGAAAGCGGGCAGTTGCCCGCGGTCCTGGTCGCATGGGCGCCGCCGGTTGCGGCGATCCTGCTTGCCACGGGCATGGTGTTGCATATGGAAGATGGCTAGAGGCTCGGCACATTCACGGAACGCGCGGCGCATCGGCGCCGCGGCGCTGGTCGCGGGGTTGGCGTGGCTGGCCCCTGCGCCCGTGGGCTTCGCGCAGGACGCGCCCGCCACTCTCATCGCCGACGACATCGCCTTCTCGCAAGGGGACGAGCGCATCACCGCGCGCGGCCAGGTCGAGGTCTTCTACGAGGGCCGGCGCCTGCGCGCGCAGTCCATCACCTATTCGCGCGACGGGGACCGGATCGAGGTGGAGGGGCCCCTTACCCTTATCGACGAGGGCGGGCAGACCATCCTTGTCGCCGATTTCGCCGATCTCTCCGCCGATCTTCGGGACGGGGTCCTGCAATCGGCGCGCATCGTTCTCGACCGGCAGATGCAGGTCGCGGCAAGTCGCGTCGACCGCGTCGAGGGCCGCTATTCGCAGGCCCACCAGGCCGTCGCCTCCTCCTGCGAGGTCTGCGGCGATTCCGTTCCCCTGTGGGAGATTCGTGCCCGCCGGATCATCCACGACGAGGAGGCGCAGCAGCTCTACTTCGAGGGCGCGCAGTTCCGCGTCGTGGGCGTGCCCGTGATCTGGCTGCCGCAACTGCGCCTGCCAGACCCCACGCTCGAACGGGCAACGGGCTTTCTCACGCCCTCGATCCGGGCGACGAACACCACCGGCACCCAGATCCGGGTGCCCTACTTCATCACGCTGGGCGACCATGCCGACCTGACGGTGACGCCATGGATCGGCCTCGGCGACAGCCAGACCATGGAGCTCCGCTACCGGCAGGCATTCCGCAACGGCGACATCGTCGCGGAGGGCTCGGTCACCTCGGACGACCTGACCGACGACGACCTGCGCGCACATCTCTTTGCCAGCGGCGCCTTCCGGCTGCCGCGGGACCTGGACCTGACCTTCCGCATCGAATCGGTCACCGACGGGAGCTATCTCACCACCTACGGCTTCCCCGATCCCGACCTGCTGGAGAGCAACATCCGCATCGGCCGGGTGCAGTCGGACAGGCTGTTCGACTTCGGCCTGACGAACTACGTCTCGCTCCGCGAAGGCGACTTCAACGACACCCTGCCCACGCGCGTCGTGGACGGGCGCTACGTGCACCGGCTCGCGCCGGATGTGCTCGGCGGCATCCTCGAGGTCCGCGTGGACACGCTGGGTTACCTGCGCACCGAGGACACGCCCGGCGCCGCGCCGAACGGACGCCCGCTTGCCACCGACGCCGCGCGGCTCTCTGGCGTGGTGGACTGGCGTCGGACCGAGGTCCTGCCGGGCGGTCTTGTCCTGACATTCGAGACGGCGGCCGCGGGAGATCTCTATTCGGTTCGGCAGGACGCCGACCCGGAGCTCAACGACGCCGAGGCGCGCTTCACCCCCTATGGCGCGATCGAGCTGCGCTATCCCCTGCAAAAGGCAGGGTCGGGCGGGGTCTCGCACCTGCTCGAGCCCGTGGCGCAGATCGCCTGGTCCGAGACATGGGGCGACGACGTCCCCTCGGAGGACAGCGCCATCGTCGAGTTCGACGAGGCGAATCTCTTCGCGCTCGACCGCTTCCCGGGATCCGATCGTCGCGAGCAGGGAACACGCGCGGCCTTTGGAATAGGATACACCCGAATCGATCCCGAGGGCTGGTCGGCCGGCGTGACCGCGGGCCTCGTGCTGCGGACCGAGGACCTGATGCAGTTCACGCCCGGATCGGGACTGGACGGGCGGACGTCCGACTGGCTCCTGGCGACGCATCTCGAGTTCGGCGACGTGCTCAGGATCCGGAACCGCGCGCTCTTCGATGACGACCTCGATTTCACGTCGAACGAGATGGCCCTCTTTTGGAACGCGGGCAACGCCCGCCTTTCCTCGCGCTACACCTGGCTCGAGTCGGACGTCGACGAGGGGCGCCCCCAGGATACCGGCGAACTTCTCGTGAACGCGGGCTACCGATTCGATAGCGACTGGACCGCCGGACTCAACTGGCGCTACGACTTCGCCGAGTCCGAGCCACGCCGCGCGGGCCTGAGACTCGGGTTCGAGAACGAATGCGTGGACATGGAATTCACCGTCTCCAGCCGCTTCACCAGCAACGAAACGCTCGCGGCTTCGACCGAGTTCGGCTTCACCGTCGGTTTGAACGGCATCGGCGGCCGCGAAGGACGCAACCGCGCGCGCGCCTGCCGCAACTGACGGCCGTGTTCGGGGACGCTTGCACCGCGCCCGCGACACGGGGATAAGGGGGCCATGACGATACGCCCTCGCGCCATCCTTCCCGCCCTCGGCCTTGCGCTCGTGCTGGGCGCCGCCGCGGCGCCGCCTGCCCCCGCGCAGAGTCCCTTCGCCGTTGCCGTCCGCGTCAACGACGACGTGGTGACGAACTACGAGATCCAGCAGCGCCAGCGCTTCCTGACGCTCCTGAACGCGCCGCCGGAGGTCGTTGGCGGCGCAGAGGAGACGCTGGTCAACGAACGCCTCCAGACGCAAGCCGCGGAGCGGGCAGGTATCGCCGCCGGTTCCGACGAGATCGAAGAGGCCGTGGCCCAGTTCGCCGCCCGCGCAAACATGGGTCCCGAGCAGTTCGTCGCCGCTCTCGGCCAGGCCGGGGTCGCGCCCGAGACCCTTCGCGACTTCCTCACCGCGGGCATCAACTGGCGCAACGTGGTGCGCGCGCGCTTCGCCTCGGATGCTCAGGTCACCGATGCCGAGATCGACCGCGCGCTGTCGATCAACACCGTGGGCACCGGACCTTCGGTCGCGGCGATCGACTTCGCCACCGTCCCGATCGCGGGCGGCCGCAGCGGCGACGCGCTTGCCCGCGCGCAGCGGCTGCGCGACAGCGTGGACAGCTGCGACGACCTGTACGGCGTCCGCCCCGAGGGGCTGGAGCGCCAGGCGCTGCCGCCCGAACAGATCCCGGCCGACATCGCCGCTGCCCTGACCCGGCTTGACGCGGACGAGATGTCGTTCGACGTCACTCGCAACGGCGGCGCGGTCCTGCTCGTCACCATGCTCTGCGGGCGCAGCACCGAAGTCCCCGAAGGCGCCCGCGACCAGGTCCGCGAGCAGCTGTTCCAGCAGCGCATGCAATCCTATGCCTCGGGATTTCTCGAGGAACTGAGGGCCGACGCCTTCATCGCCTACACAGATGGCTGACGCCGGCCCGGCAGCCGAGGGCGCCCCGTGATCCCGGCCGCGCCCGTCGCCCTGACCGTGGGCGAACCCGCGGGGATCGGCCCCGAGATCGCCGCGATGGCCTGGAGAAGTCTCGGCGGCCGGCTTCCCTTCTTCGTGATCGGGGATCCGGATCATTTCCGCGGCCTCGGCGTGCCCGTCTGCCCCATCGCCGGCCCGTCCGAGACGGGGCGGCACCTGAGCGAGGGCCTGCCGGTCCTCGCCCACCCCTTCCCCGCGCCCGCCACGCCAGGCCGCCCCGCGCCCGAAAACGCCACGGCGGTGATCTCGGCCATCACCCGCGGGGTCGATCTCGCGATGGGCGGCGAGGCATCGGCACTTGCCACCGGGCCCATCCACAAGAAGGCGCTGATAGACGGCGCGGGTTTTTCCTGGCCGGGCCATACCGAGTATCTCGCCCATCTCGCGGGCGTGGAGCGCGTGGTGATGATGCTTGCCGCGCCGGCGCTCAAGGTCGTGCCCACGACGATCCACATCCCCCTCGCCGAGGTGCCCTCGGCGCTCGACCGGGCGCTTCTGTCGGACACCATCCGCATCACCGACGCGTGCCTGCGCCGCGACTTCGGCATCGAGAGCCCGCGGATCGCGGTCTCGGGGCTAAACCCGCACGCGGGCGAAGGCGGCAAGATCGGGCGGGAGGAGATCGAAACCATCGGCCCCGTGATCGAGGCCCTGCGTGCCGAGGGCTTCGCGCTCTCGGGCCCCCTCTCGGCCGACACGATGTTCCACGCCGCCGCCCGCGAACGCTACGACGCGGCCGTGACCATGTATCACGACCAGGCGCTGATCCCGATCAAGACTCTCGCCTTCGACGAGGGGGTGAACGTCACGCTCGGCCTGCCCTTCGTGCGCACCTCGCCCGATCACGGAACGGCATTCGACATCGCCGGCACCGGCCGAGCCAACCCCTCCAGCCTGATCGCCGCGCTCGAGCTCGCCGCCCGGATGGCCGCCGGGCGCGCTGCCCGGTCCTGAGGACTGCGCGGCCATGGCACGCGGGCCACTCCCTCATCCCGGCGAAGAACTCCTGCCGGAGGCAACGGCACCGGCAAGGGGGCCCGCGTTCCGCGTCGGCGCCACCCGCCGGCGCCGGTGCAGTTCCAGATGAGCGCGATCGATTCCCTGCCACCGCTGCGCGCGGTGATCGCCGCCCACGGGCTGTCGGCGCGCAAGGCGCTGGGACAGAACTTCATCCTCGATCTCAACCTCACCGCCCGCATCGCCCGCGTCGCGGGCGATCTCGCGGGCGCGGACGTGCTCGAGGTCGGCCCCGGC
>CAZUVG010000023.1:2473-15126 GCA_964623765.1 uncultured Roseicyclus sp. | reverse complement strand
CAGATCGCCCGACCGTGGCCACACGGGGCGCAGATCGCCCGACCGTGGCCACACGGGGCGCAGATCGCCCGACCGTGGCCACACGAGGCGCAGCACAAACGCAAAAAGCCCCGCCACATGGGCGGGGCTTGCTAGGGCGCGGGTTGCGCTAGGTCAGTGCGCCGGGAATCCGCGCATCACGGCCATATCCCATGCGCGCGACCACAGGTCAGCATCGGATTGGCTGTCAGGGCGCGCAGGGCGGTCTAGTGCTATTTCAAACGCGGTTCCCATCAGGACGTTTGAGTCGCAAGCGTCATGGCTTGCGCAAGCGCCGCTTGGCCAGCAGCGCGCGCGATTCTGGCGGTTGATCTCGGCCATGATTGCAGGGCCGAGTCGGTCGTGTAGTAGCGCGGAAAAGATGCGCGCAATCCGCGCGGCGTCAATGGACTCCTTGTGGGCGAGGAAAGCCCGCCCGATTGCCCGGCTTGCTTCCATTTCGGTTTCTGGGTCGCCGCTAAGGGCATCGCCAAGGATTCCGCCTAGGTCAATCGCTCTGGCATAGGCCGAGTCGAGCGGTAGGCCGCGCATGTCGGATTCGCGCATTGCGATTAAATCAAGGTTAAGCATGGGTTGAGTCTCCTATTGCAGTTCGGGGGGAAGGTTGAGGGGCACGGGGTTCCCTGCCGTGTATTGAGCGTGTGGCGCGTCCAGAATGCCGGGAAGCCGTTCGGCCAGCCAATCCCGCGCGCCATGGCGATTCCTGCCTGTGACGCGCACCACAGCGCGCGCATTGAGGCCGGAGAGGAACGTGGCGCGGATATGGGCGCGGATATTGGCCAGCGTGAACGGATCGGAAAAGACCAGCACCAGCTTGCCGCGCGCCACGTCTGACTCCGGCTCATGGATTTCCGGCGCCGCCAGCGTGGAGGGGCGCGGCATCCATGCCAGCGCCGACTCGACGGCTTCCAGATCGCCAGCAAGATAGGCGGTAGCGATGTATTCAAGGCGCGTCATGCGCGCGACTCCGCATATTCCTGCGCGACTCCGACGCAAAAATTCTTTTTCGGAAAATCGACAATCGGCGCCGCGTCGATTGAATCCACGTCGATTCTGCTATGGCAGAAAACCGCCGCAAGTTTTGCATTCGGGTCGTCGTCAAGGAGTCGAGAAACCGCCAACCGGCAAGCCCTATCGGCTGAGTCCGGGTCATTGGCAACGGCATTGCCGGTTTTGAGGGTCTTGTCATCGGGCAAGCCCGGAAAACCGGACTCGCTCACATATGCGCGCGCATGGTAATTCCGCCCGCCTTTATAAGTCACGCAAAAGGCAACGTGAACCGCGATTCTGTGTTTCGGGTTCACCATCACACACAATCCCATTGCAGAGTCGTTTCGGGTTTCAGCGATACGGAATAGACGGAAAGATTCCCGTGATCATTCACAAGGAAAACCGTGTTGGGCATTTCAGCCGGATCAAGGGAATCCAATTCCGCCAGATCGGTCACGCGGATTGCCTCGCCATCGGCAACGGCCATGTCGATTGCGTCAAAGTCCGGCCAGACTCCAATGTCGGAACCGTCGCTTTCATGCGCCCCGACATAGCAGAAAGGCGGCGCATAATCCTGCAAAGCGTCGGCGGCGTCGTTAAGCACGTCGTCGCAATGATCCATGTGCGAATCTTCCGCGATTGCGTCCAGATCGGAAAGCAGGGGATAATCCGTGCTTTCGGCTTTCCGCAAGGCATCCGCCAATGCGGCGGCGATATCTTCGGGGCGCAATGTGCCGCGCGAGATCGTTCCAATGGAAAGCATTATGCCATCCCCCCGAATACATCGCGCGCAATGCGCTTGTTTTTCCGGGCTGCGCGGCGTTCCATATCGCGCGCCTTGCAGCGGTTTTTGCGTTCAAGCTGTTTTGCCATTTGAGTCACCTATTCAGGTTAGAGGAAATCGGAAAGGAATTCCGCCAGAATCGCGGCGCCCACAATAGCGCCGAAAATCACAATCGGCGCGGTTGCAGGGGCGAGATTTGGGATTTGGTCCAGCATGGCGATTCCTTTCCGGGTTGCGCCCCTCGATATTGGGGGCGCCCCGGCAACCTGTCAACCGAAATGTGAAAAGTGAGTCTCGGGCTATCGGGCGCCCCGGCAGCCGCCAACTAGGTGACCAGGCGCCCCGCCAGGCGAGGAGACTCGCGCCCGCATGTGCGCGCAGGTGCGCCCCCGCGCCCGCCCGTCTGCGCGCGTGTATGCGTGTGCGCGGGGGCGCAACTTTGGATTTCTGGCCGGTTCCAAAATTTCCGGCCGGCTCAGGCGCCCCGCGCGGCCCGGAAAGATTCCGCCGGCGGCAGGGGCCAAGTCAGCCCGGCGGCGTAGAGTCGGGCTTTCTGCGCCTTCACCGCCGCGCACTCGCCCTTGATCCGGGCCAGACGTTCGGCGGCGGGCTTGTGGGCCTCTAGCAGCCGGTTCGCCGCGGCCACGAAAAGGGGCAGGTTGTCCAGCCCGTTCGCGCCGTAGTTGGCAATCGGCGGCACGTTCAACGCGTGCCGGGCCGCCCGCTTTTCCTCCTGCCATGCCTCGAAAGTGCAGGCATTCAGGATTGCGGGTTCAGCGACAAGCCCGGCGGATTCGGCCTCGTGCCATACGTCCAGCGGGTCGGCGTCCGGTTCGCCTTCGGTTTCGTCGCGGGCGATAAACCGCGGGTCGGCTTCCTCGACCTCATGCCGCATGAGATAGGCGACCGGCTCGAGTCCTTCCCGGTCCAGTTCATCGCGCGCCGCCTCGATCACGGACTCCGGCGTCCCCGGTGCATGGTGGAACACGTTTTCGACGGGCAGCGCCATGCAATCAACCGTGCCCTCGCCATCATCGGGCACGATGTAGACGCAAAGCGCGGCGGTGATCTGGAACCGGTCCAGGGTTTCGGAATCCCAAAATTCGGTTTCCGGGCGGGCGTAAATGGTGGCGGTGTGCATTGCCATAAAGTGACTCCTTTGCTTTCAGGGGATATGCCGGGCGCAATTCCGCCCGACGATTCCGATTTACGGTTTTCGATTCAGGTAAGCGGATTCCTTTAAGCCGGGCCGCGCCATTCCGACTCGGGCACCCCTTCGCCGGCGTCATCCTTGACCCGGAAAGCCTCACGAGATTCCGTGACCTCGTGCGCCCCGGGTTCGGTTTCGCCGTGGCCGCCCTCGGCAAGTTCCGCCGCCTCTGCCGGGCTTTCGGCGTCTTCGATATAGACCGAACGGACGCGGCGCACGGTTTCAGCGATTTGGACAGTGTAACCCATTTCTGACTCCTTTCGTTTCATGACAGAATTGCGCCCCCGGCCAGGTAGATCAGGAACAGCACCAGCGCGGTGCCGGGATCGCCCGATTGCCACGCCAGGACGCCGCACAGGACGCCGAACACATGGCCGGCCACTAGGGGCGCCCCGCCAGCGCGGATAGGGGCGTCATGCGTCACCCCTTTTCCGCGCGTTATCCCGCGCCGTGCCGTGAATCGCCCTGATAATCTCGGGCACGGTTTCACAGGGCCAGCACATGAATCGCATGATCAATTCGGCCATGCCGCGCTCGTATTCGGGATTAAGCCCCAATTCGCCGCCGGCCCCATCGCCCGCAAGACTCGCCGCCGTGTCGATCAGATCGACGGCGCGCAGGTATTCGGATTCGTCCATCCAGACGCCGATTTCAGGAACGGAAAACGGTTTCGCCAAAAGCGCGAACCCCTCGGGCAGATACCAGGATTGCGGGTCGTCGCCGTCCCGGTAGTGCAGCGGCGGCCCGGCCTCGATCGCACAACCGGGGAACAGGTCGCGCGCGTCCGCTTCGGCGGCGGCCTCGGTGTCGTGCGGCCCCATCGGGCTGATACGGTCGAATCCGCCGTGATCCTCGGAATCGTCCCAATACCAGCCCGAGTCGCGGCCCTGCCAAATGCATACGGTTGTCATGCGTCACCCCTCCGAAACGTCCCCGCCTTGACCTCGGCAACGGTCGCGGCCTCCGCCAGCCGGTTCGCCTCCACGGACGCACCGCCCTTGAAAGCCTCGATTTCCCGGAACAGCCGCGCCCGGGCCAAGGACGGCATAACGTCCACCGCCTCGAAAAAGTGCCCGCCGCTCTCGACGCGGGCGATATACAGGGTTGTCGTGGTCATTTCGTGACTCCTTTCCAGTAGGTCCAGCGCCCGCCACGTTCGATGCGGGCAAGATCGGGGTTTCGCAGGCCGCCCAGGGCGGCCCATTCTCGCTTTGTGATCCGGGTCATGCGTCACCTTCCGCCCGGAAGCCCAGGAAAACGGGGAAGCGCGGCGCGTCGTGGCTCCCGCCGGGTTGATACTTGATCTTGACCAGGCGCCCGGGCAGGGCGTCCCGGTCGGCCCAAAGCAAGGCGCGGCTGGCCGCGTCGAACCCGGTGCCCACGCGGAACGGTTCGGGCCATTCCGGCGCCTTGACAACAAGCGCGCCAAGCGTCCCGGCGGGCACAAGCCCGGCCTGCGCCGTGCTGCGCTCCACATGGCCCAGGGCATCGACTCCGGCCTCGTTGCTGTTGCGGTGCAATTCCTCCACCGCGACGACTCGGCCCTCGGTATCGGCAAACCGCTTGACCTTGCCGAGAATCCCGTCGCGCAGGGTTGAGCGGCCCCGCTTATAGGCGCCGCCCGGGTCGCGTATCATGACGCCTTCATATCTCGCCGCGACCATGCGCGACTCGTATTCCGCCAGCGCCTCGGGCGTGTGCAATACCTCGTGCGGCACGATATGGACCGGCGCCCCGGCAAGCCGCGCCGCGGCCTCGTGGCGTTCGGAAAACGGGCCGTCAATATCGTGTCGATCAAACACGAAGTATTTGAACGGCGGTTCGCCGTCGCGGCTCATGACTCCAGACGTGGACCGGCGGAAGCAATCCGGCCAGGTCGGGCGCCCCACGATCAATTCACCGTCAAGCCCGGGCAGCCCGGCCAGGGTTTCGCGCACATGGGCATTCGGGATCGGTTTCAGGGTGCGCGACACGGCTTCGCCGTCGCGGATCAGGCACCGGATTCCGTCCAGTTTGGGGGACGCCATGACCGGGAACCGGACGGCGGTCAGGTCGTGGACCGTGGAGGCCAGGAGGGGCTTGAAGGTCATGCGTCACCCCCTTCCGGGGCACAGTTCGGGCAATTTTCGTGATCGTCAGAACCGGGCCAGCCGCAAGCCCGGCAAGACGGCAGGTCGTGGCCGTTGCCTTCCGGGCCTTGCGCGACCGGCCCCGCCGTGCCTTCGGTCGGCGCCTTCACACGCTGCGACCAATCGGAGTCCAGTTGCCCGGCCACACGGCGCAGGTGTTCCGCCGCGCGGCGCTGGCCCGCCAAGACCAGCTTGGCCCACTCGTCGCGAACCGTGGCGCCGTAGGAACCCGGCCCGGCCATGTGCGGCAGGTCGCGCAACAGGCGCACGGGCGGCACGTTTCCCGCAGCGGCGTAGGCCGCGCAGATGTTCCAGGACAGATCCATTCCGCCGCCGGTCAGGGCGAGGAAATAGACGGTTTCGCCGGTCCAATCCTCGGACTCCACCAGAGTCACGCAGCCGGCGGCCCGGTCGATCCGGGTTGCGGCCTCCGTCGGGTCCAGGTCGTGCCGCGGGGTGATCGGCCACGCAAAATTCATTACGGGGTCAAACGACATGACCCATTCGTCATATCCGCGCCCGCCGTGATCCTCGAACAGGTCCAGGGCCGCCCCGAGTTCGGTTTGCCCGGTTTCCGCGGCTTCTGCCAGCGCGTCCGGGTCTTCGCGCCAGTCGGGCCAATATTCATCGAGTGCGGACTCGTCGGGCGCGGGCAGAACCGGGGTATAGCGCGGCTCCCCGGTTTCGGGGTCGCATTCGGACCAGTCGCAATAGGACACGTCCGCGAACACATCCACGAGGGAGAGATTTTCGGTTTCATATGTCATGGGTGATTCCTTTCGTTTTCAGGCCAGAATTTCCGCGCGGGCGCCAAGCGGCGCGCGGGCGCGGATCAGGGATTTCAGCTTGTTCATGCGGGCGCGGCGGCGTTCGGCCAAGATCGCCCGCGCGGACTCGACGCCTTCCAAAAGGCAATAGGCGATTTCCTCGGAACCGCCGATAAAGCCCCAGCACGAGTCCTGCGTGTCGCCGTGTTCATCCTCGACAACGTAGCCCCACACGTCGCCGCCGGCCCAATGCGACCAGGTGTCAACCTCTTGCTTGAGCAGATTTTCAGCCTTCGCCCGGATTGCGCGCGTGATCCGCTTCACGCCAAATTCGCGGCGGATCGTATCGGCAGACGCGAACACGAAGCCCACGCAGCCCGAGTCCCAACGGCACGTAAACGGATTCGACTCGGCGGCTTGGTAAGTGCGCCCCGAATGGTCATAGAGCCAGACGGGCAACACGATGTGCCCCGCCTTGCGCGCCTTCTCGATCATGCGCGCGGGGTTATCCTCGAACGTGTCATGTTGAATGAACCGCCCGTCGCGGTCACGTTCGGGCGCGGGCCGGATTCCCAGATCAGCGGCGACCTGATAGGTTACGGAGTGGTAGCGGCGCGGCCATTCGTCCGGGCTAATGTAATCCGGGTGGTCGGTGTAGAAGGTGCCAAAGGGGCACCATTCGCGCGGGCTTTCGCCGGGCATATCGTCGCCCAGGACTCGGACGGTCAGCGGGCCAAGCTGGCGGCGTTCGGCTTCAAATTCCATCGGGGACTCCTTTCGGTTAGGCGGGGTTGAACCAGGTGCCGCAATCAAGGCACTTGTCGGACGGTTCACCGACCCGGGGCCATTCGGTGTTTCCGCTTCCGCATACGGGGCAGTAGATCGGGACGGCGGCACGCTTGGCGCCGCGGCGCCCCTTGGCCCGGACATAGGCCACACCGTCGCGCCCCCGTCCCTTGATCCAGACCGCCCACACCGGCCCGTCATGCGGCGCGGCGCGGCCCCAATAGGCGCCGCCGGAATCATATTCGCCGGCGGGGCCGGCGACGGCGAGGCGGTCGTGGGGTGTGCCTTCCGGCAGATCGGCAGACGGGCGCCCCATTGGCGCCCCGTAGGCGCAGGACACAGGCGGGAAAGGCGTAAAACGGGTTTGAGTCATGTTCGGTTTCCCTCACTTTTCGGTTGCGATTGCCCAAGCCATACGGGGCGCCGGGTGGGGCAGTCAACCAAAATGTGAGAGGGAATCTATTAGCGTAAAGTGGACACACTAGCCGGGTTTCGGCGGTGCAGCGGCGGCGCTGCGCCGCAGTAAGTGTAGATTTACACTAAGTGACCGGCCGGGCGCCTGGTCTGTGCGTATGCGCGCCCGCGCCCGGCGCCCGGCCCACAACTTCACGACTCTGGCCGGTTCCAAACTTCACGACTCTGGCCGGTTCCAAACTTCACGACTCTGGCCGGTTCTCGGCTCGGCCCGCAACTTTGGAGGTCTGGCCGGTTCCAAACTTCGCCGGTTCTCGCCGCGCTACTCGTAACACTCCGGGGACTCCCGCCCGGCTTGCGTCGAGAACCCGCCGGGGTCGATTTGGCGGATGACGTTGCAGTAGGACTCCTCCGCCCGCTCCGCCGCGGTCGGCTCCGGCTCGATCGCTACCGTCTCGCGCGGCGATTGCAGGGTCTGGAGGGCATAGCCGCCCATCGCCACGAGGGCGAGGCAGGACGCGGCGACAATGATCTGGGTAAGGGGGTGCATGGCGGTCCTCCTGTGCGATGGCGTGGGCCTCTGTGTGCCGGAGGGCCGCGGCAAAACCGTGGCCCTCTCTGGGAAACTTTGTGGGGTCAGCCGGTAAACAGCTTCGACAGCAGCACCAGTGCGCAGAAGAAGCCGAGGCCCCAGGTGAACCCGTTGGCGAGGTTGTTCAGCGCCCGACTGGTGGCGTCGGCCGCAGTTTGCAGGAGAGAGATGTCGGGAATCATGGTCATTCCTTTTGTTGGGCGACCCAGCGGGCCGCGGTTTCGAGTTTCTGCGCGGCGGCCTGGATGGCGTCCGCCCCGCGGTTTCGGATCGAGAACCAGGAGACCAGCTTGGACCCCGGTGTCCCAGGCACCGCGCCGGCGTTCAGGTAGTGAACGACGACCCCGTGTTGGTTGACCGTCAGACGAAAATCGTCTGGCAGTTCGGCCGCTGCGCGCGACAGGCTTTCAAGCGGATCGCTCATCCCAGCATGTCCTCTGCGTCAGGGGTCTCGGGCCACTCGATCTCGAAGCGGATCGACTCCAGCGACCCGTCGTCGCCCAGACGCTCGACCGACCGCACCCGGCCGCCGCGAGTGCGGACCCGGTGCAGGAAGTCATTCGTGGTGACGGCCAGCTTTGAGGCCAGGTCGTCGGCGAGAGCCACTTCCTTACTCAAGGGCATCGGGGGCCTCCTCTGTGTTGAGTTCGAGGACCGCGGCGACCTCCCGGGTCTTGTCGGCCCGGCCTTTCTGGTAGGCGTAGTTCACGAGGTGCTGGAGGCGCCCGCTGGCCGCGGCCCGGGCGTCCACATGGAACTGGCCGAACCCTTCAACCTCCAGAACCGCCCGGTCGTCGCGCGTCACGTCGTGCGGCCGTATCGACTGTCCTGCCGCACTGTAGAACCGGAGTTGCGTCCACAGCCCACTCATCGGCCTGGCCCCTTCCAGATGTAGGCGATCTGGATTCCCACGGCGACGGCGACGACGAAGACGCAAAACGCGCTCCCGCCCAGCAGTATCAGGCTCAAGGGAATGTCGGGCATCAGGCTTCCTCCTCGGTCAGTCGAACCGAAACGCTCATGTCGCTCCTCCCTTCCCGAACACATCCGGGATCACGGCCCGGTGCCCGACCGAGCAGGCCCGCCGGGCGCAATGGTAGTGGAACCGCGCGGCGCGCTCGCTGACCTCGGTCACATCCCGGGCGGCCCGGAGCAGGCGCCCGGCGGCCTCGAACTCGTTGTTCAGCGAGAGCAGGAAGGCCGCGTCCGTCAGATCGGCGGCGATTTCGTATTTGTTCCTCATGCTTCCTCCCTCGCCGGCAGGCGTTCCCACGCTTTGCGAGCGATCCGTTCTGCGAAAGCGACCGCATCGCGCGGTGTGAACCGTTTCGTGTAATTCGCCACCAGGAACTCCACGTCGTCCGGGGCCATCCGGTCGATCAGCTTGGCGGCTTCGATGTAGCGCCCGCGCCGCAGGCTCTCCGGGGACTCGGGCGGCGGTGTGGCTTTGTTTCTCCACGTCATCAGCCCGCCTCCCCGCTCACGGGCAGCCTGTCCAGTGCGGCCTCCATGTCGCTCTCGTCTTCAATGAGGCCCAGGACCGCATCCACGATACGGAAGGCAGACATCAGGAGTTCTGCGCGCGATTCGGCCTCCGCTCCGTCCAGAGGATCGCGGATATGGCCCTCGCAATCCGCGAGGTCGGTTGCCGTGTTCTGGAAACGGCAGTAGCCCATATTCGCCATCAGCCCGCCTCCTGCACCATCTCGCCGAGTTCGGCGGGGTCCAATCCGGCCGCCCGGACGACGTAAGCGAAGATGGACGTTACGATCTCCTCCGCCCGGCTGTCGCCCGGCAGGTCGATGCCTTCGAGCGCCGCGTTGGCGGCCAGGTCGTTCCAGGTGTCGTCGGCGATCCACCGAGCCGTCAAAACGGCCTCGGGCAGAGGGCGCGGCCGGTCGGTGGCTTCGTAGAGGGCGCGGATGTTGCTGGTCGGCACGGATGATTCCTCCATTTTCGGTGTCGCTGCACCCTCCCTACGCGCCGGAACATCGCCGGTCAACACCAAAAGTAGAAAAATCACCGAAGTTAGGACTACCTATTCACTTTTCGGTTGACGGGTCGGCGGAATCACAGGTAGGTGAGGGTCGAACCAACCGAAAAGGGAGCCTTTCACCATGAAACTCAACACAGCGCAGCAGTTTACTCTTTCGATCTGTGAAGGCGGCAACCCGTTTCGCAGTTACAAGGCGCCTCACGCCTACCGGGGCACCCCGGCCCGGGTCAAACGTCTCCAGGCGAAGGCCGGTCGTGACATGCGCCTGTCGGGTATGACGCCGAAGCTGTTCACCGGCCACCGCCCCTAACCACGTCTATGCAATCAACCGAAAAGGGAGCCTTTCACCATGAGCGACGATATTGACGACATGCTCGGCCACAATAGCGGGGACACCTCGGACTCCTACCGCGTGACGGCCAGCGAACTCCGCCAGTTCATCGAGCGGGTCGAGCGCCTGGAGGTCGAGAAGAAGGACATCCAGGACCAACAGAAAGAGGTGTTCGCGGAGGCCAAGGGGCGAGGATACGACACCAAGGCCATGCGCAAGCTGATCGCCGAGCGCAAGCGCGAGCCGGATGACATCTCCGAGGAGGAAGCCGTCCTTGAGATGTATCGCGAAGCGTTGGGGATGCGGTGATGGATACACGATTCCCCCACATCCCGACCCAAGAGTCCCTCGACCGCATGGAGGAACTGGACCGCCGGGCCTGGAAGCGGCGCCGCGAGGAGCAGCGCCGCCGGCGGCGGACCTTCTGGGGTCTTCTGCTCATGCTGACGGCGCAGGTCCTGTTGATCGTCGCCGTGGCATCCCAGCACCCGGCGTGGCCGTTCTAATGCGCCCGGTCAGCCTCCGCGAGGCCGCCGTAGACGCCCTCTGCGTTCTCTCGTCCATGCGGGGCGTCGGGGACACAGAGACAGCCCGCCGACTGGCCGTCCGGGACCTCCGGGCGGCCCTCAAGACCCAACCAGAGGAGACAGCCGATGCTGACGATTGAGATCAAGAGGAACGGGGAATTGATCGGCGGCGCCAAGGTGCGGAATATCTCCGATCTCGCCGGAATCTCGGACTACGAGGTCGTGGCCGCCGAGAGCGCGGCGCCCGATCTCGGCGTCGAGCAGGACTTCCGCGAGGACTTCGTGATTCCGAGCCACATGCGCGACCAGTCGGTGTGGGCGCTCGTCCACCGGATCTCCCGGGAGGCTTTCCGGTTGCAGAAAAAGAACGGCCATGCGCAGGCGGACTACCCCGTCCGGGCGAAGGGGGCGGCGCGTGTCGAATGACGTTCCGAATTGGGTAAAAGCCAACGAGGCGCGGAAGCGCAGCTTCGCCCGCAGGCGTGAGGCCGACGCCTTCCTGATTTGGCGAACCGCGGAGGCCCTTCGTTGGTATGCCACGGTCGAGGGGATCGCGGAGATATCCGGCCTCACGGAGAACCGCGTCCAAACAATCGCCCGGGATCGCGGGTGGCCCCTCCCGAGCCGAGGAGATTCCTGCGACCCGGCGGAACACGCCGTAGACGTTCTCATCGGCAGCAGGAACGAGCGCGGCGAGTTTCGCCATGTCGAGGTCGCCGGCCGGCAAAGAGCCGTTCACGTCAGAGACCTGAGACCGAGGAGGGCAGGATGACCGATCTGCAAAAGAGGTTCTGGGAAGCCCTGCACGACCCCGCGGTGCAAAGCATCCGCCTGACCCGGATGAACAACCCGGGACGCGGCGAGAGCGAAGCCTACCAGGCGATCCTCTACCCGGTGGATACGTCCCGCAAGACCTGCTTCTCCATCCTTCGGACGCCCGACGCCGCGATTCGCCGGATGCTGGAGCAATGGGACGAGCAGAAAACGCGCCGGGACGTGGAGGACCTTCTGGGGTGACACTGCCGAAGCAAGGACGCGAGGTTTTGAGGGCTTTCCAGAAGGCGGGCTTGGAGGTCGAGGTCCGGTCGGCCTCCAAGCACTACCTCGTCTACCACCGGGGCGAACTCGTCTACAAGTTCGGCCAGGGCACAACGGCGAAAGGCTGGACCCGGAAAGCCCTTGGGGCGACGATCCGGCGGCTGGCAAAAGCAAGTTCCCCTGACTATTGAAGAATCACCTGACGGCGAATACCCTACCCGCGAGGAGCGCCCTGCGAGGAGCGCGCAATGCCCGAAGATGGTGGCCCGCAGCTTACGGACTACGACCGCAAGCTGATCGAGGCTTTTCACGCATACCAGGTTCACGGAACAGCGGACGCGGCGGCCCGGGAGATCGGCGTGGCCCGGCACACCTTTTCCAACAGGCTGCTACGCTACTTCCTGCGCGGCCTCGACGGAAAGCTGCCCATTCAGCCGCTGCCGGGCCACATAGTCAAGAGCCAGTCCGCCACTTATGATGCTGACGGCCACCTTATAACCCAAAGCGTCAAGACCGGGGCTGCGCCCTCGGAAGACGCTTTCGAAGTCCCCGAGGGCCACGCGGTCAAAGGGGAGAGCGCCCTGCTCGACCCCGACGGGAACGTGATCCAGAAATGGGTCAAGACCGCCCGGGGAGAAAAGTCCCCCGAAGCGATTGCAGAGGCGGCCCGGGTCGCGGCCGAACGATACGCGCCCATCCAGGGCTACCAGTCCCCCGCCGTTGCTGGCCTCAGTTCGCACCCTGACCTGCTCAATCTCTACCCGTTGGCGGACCTGCACCTGGGCGCCCATCTGAACGGGCAAACCGCCGAGGAGTGCTGGGACCTGGACCTCGGGGTTCGGACGGTCGAGGCGCTGTTCGCCGATCTTACCTCCCGGTCCCCCGCAGCCCACACGGGCGTCCTCCTCGGCGGCGGCGACACGCTTCACGCCGATGACGACCTCCGGGAGACCCGCCAGTCCGGGAACCGGCTGGAGGTTGCCGAACCCTACCCGGTGGTTCTCGGGGCGGCCGAGGCGATGGCACGGCGGCGGTCATGGTGGCGAGCAC
>CAZUVG010000023.1:0-2463 GCA_964623765.1 uncultured Roseicyclus sp. | reverse complement strand
AGAAATACGAGAAGGTCGTTGTTCGCTTCCTGCAAGGCAACCACGACCCGGACAGCGCCATCGCCATCGCCCACTACCTGAAAGCCTGGTTCCGGCGGGACGCCCGCGTCGAGGTGGACGTTGACCCGTCGCTGTTCTGGTTCTACCGGTGGGGCCGAATCATGCTCGGCGCGACCCACGGTCACGCGGCGAAGATCAACGAGATGCCCGGGATCATGGCAGCCGATCAGCGGCGGATGTGGGGCGAATCCGAAATGGCCTACGCCCACGGGTTCCACATCCACCAAAAGACCCGGAGCGCCGGCGAGGAAGGCGGTTGCGCCTGGGAGACCCACCAGACCATCGTGCCGCGCGACACCTACCACCAGGGGAAGAACTACCGTTCCGGGCGATCCATGTGCGCGATCACCTACTCCAAGGACCTCGGCGAGGAAGACCGGACGACGGCCAATGTGCGCCGGATACAACGGCGATTGTCACTCACGGGTTGAAACGGACTCATTTAGATGACAAGGTGGCCCTCAACCAAGCATGGAGAGGGCCGTGATTCCAGCTAACGAAAGTCTGCGCGCCGCGGGGCGGGAGTTCGAAGTCATCATCGCCGACCCCCCGTGGCGGTTCGCCTCGAACTCCGACACCAAACCCGGGAAGAACGCCCGCGGGCACTACGAGTGCATGGCACTCCAGGAGATCAAGGACCTCCCCGTGCGAGAGGTGGCAGCGAAGGACGCCCTGCTGCTCCTTTGGACGACCGTGCCGTTCATCCGGCTCGCCTTCGACGTGATCGACGCATGGGGCTTCAAATACGTCTCCGAGGTCGCATGGGTCAAGGATCGGATCGGGACCGGGTTCTGGGCGCGCAACCGCCACGAGCCGCTGCTGATCTGCAAGCGCGGCCGGTTCCCTTGCCCCAAGCCCGCGCTGTTTTCCGACAGCGTGATCGAGGGCCAGCAACGCCAGCATTCCCGGAAACCGGATCGGGTCCACGAGATCGTGGACGAGCGACTCGGCGACCACCGGAAGCTGGAGATGTTTGCGCGCGAAAGCCGCCCGGGGTGGACCACCTGGGGCAACGAGACGACCAAGTTCAACCGCCTCGAAGACGACATCGAGGCCCTTCTGGCATGAGAGGAGCGATACCATGGAAGACCTTGCCACCCGGGCGGCGGACCCCGCCCCGAGCGGGCTGACGCCGAACCACGCATGGAGCGGGAGCCGCTATATCGACGTGACCAATCCGCAGCCCGGCGACATCATACCCGGGGAGATTGCGACCGGGCTATCGCGTGAGCCGCGCTACGGGGGCGCCTGCACCCGGGTCTTCTGGAGCGTGGCGCAGCACAGCCTCCTGTGTGAAGCCTTGGCGCTGGAGGACGGAGTCTCCGACGAGACGGTTCTACTGGCGATCCTGTTGCACGATGCCCCGGAATACATGCTGCGCGACCTCTTGCGGCCCGTGAAGCGGAACTGCCCTTCCTACCGGGTCCTGGAGGCGGCGTGGTGGAACGCCGTCGCCGAACGTTTCGGCCTCCCGCGCGAGATGCCCCCCGAAGTCAAACACTACGACGACCTGGCTCTCGCGCTTGAGAAGGCTGAGTTGATCGACCCGGGCAGCGGCGCGTGGCACGGCGTTCCCAAGCCGGCAGGCCGGTCCATCGGGGGTGACATTCTACGTCTTTCCATGAGCGATGCCGCAGATTACTACCTGTGGCGTTTGGCCCGGCTCGTGTGAGTCGGCCACCCGGGGGCATCACCAAACATACGGGGAACCTAATGAACGATTTTCGACAAAGCCTCCTGACCCTGCCGTTCGTCGCGCAGAAAGACGACGGCAGGCTCGACTATTGGTCCGTCGCGACGACCGGGGACCGGGCGACCGACCTTGAGATCGGCCGCAACTACGGGGCGAGATGGCTCCATTTCTGCCGGGATTTCGAGGCGCCGCATTTGGCGCACCACCTGTTTGAAGCGTGGGTCGAATCCGCCCCGCGCTGCCAGGGCCACATACGGGAGGGGTTCGTGGCGGAATGCGTCCGGGCCATGATCGAGGCGCCCCGAGACGCCACCCCCAACCTCAGTATTGCGCGCCTCCAGGCCGGGCCGGGGACGTGGCTTCCTTTTTGTGCGGAAGACCCGCATGGCTCTCTGATCGCGTGGTCGGTCGAACCCAGCGGAGACAGGAGCCGGGACACGGCCGCGGGGCGTTACTACGGCGCCCTCACGGTGCAGGAGGTCCGCGCCCGGCGTGACGCGGGGTTCCTCTGGCAGGTGGCCGAGGGGATGGCCCGGTCGCCGCGCTATGAGGAAGAACGTGGACTTCGCATCGGGTGGGCCACGGAGATCGCACAAATCCAGATGGCCGCTCCGCGCGATTGCACTTCGCATCAAGCGGCGGCCCTACCGCTTCATGAAGCGGCTCTCCGGGCCGCCTAGTTGCTCTCGTCGGGCGCGGGGAGGATTTCC
>CAZUVG010000022.1:12020-15546 GCA_964623765.1 uncultured Roseicyclus sp. | reverse complement strand
CCCATCGTGATCGTCACCTCGAACAACGAGAAGGAACTGCCGGACGCCTTCCTGCGGCGGTGCTTCTTCCACTACATCCGCTTTCCCGACCTCGAGACGATGGAGCGGATCGTCGAGGTGCACTTCCCTGGGATAAGGAAGCAGCTCGTTACCACGGCGCTGACGCAGTTCTACGAGATCCGCGAGCAGCAGGGGCTGAAGAAGAAGCCTTCGACCTCGGAGGTGCTCGACTGGCTGAAACTCCTGCTGGCCGAGGATCTCGATCCCGCGGATTTGCGTCGCGACGGCGCCTCGGCGCTGCCGAAGCTGCACGGGGCGCTTCTGAAGAACGAACAGGACGTGGCGCTGTTCGAGCGGCTGGCCTTCATGGCGCGCCGTCCGCGATGAGGCGGACCGGCGCGCCACACCCGGCCATCCTTTCGCACCTTCCGCGACCGGAAATTGCTGCGCCGTTAACCGAATGGTGCCAGACTTGCCGGACAAGAACGCGTCGCAAGAACACGCGGGCAGAACGAGAGGCGGGTCCGTCCGGGCCCGGGCAGGTTTCGCAGTGACGAACGCCGTGACGGTCCATCCCCTCGCCGACGGGGATTTCGAGCGCTGGTCGCCGCTCTGGCGCGACTATCTCGCCTTCTATGGAACGACGCGGCCGGAAGACGTCCTTGCCGCGACCTTCGCCCGCTACCTGGATCCGCAGAGGGCCGACATGCGTGCCTGGCTCGCCATCGACGCCGCCGGGGATGCGGTCGGCCTCGTCCATGTCATCGTCCATGCCCACGGCTGGCAGGAGGCGCCGGTGACGTATTTGCAGGATCTCTACGCCGTTCCCGCCGTTCGTGGCCACGGCGTCGGCCGCAGCCTGATCGAGACGGTCTATGCCGATGCCGACACCCACGGGCGGCCCTCGGTCTACTGGCTGACGCAGGCGGGCAACGCCGCGGCGCGAGGGCTCTACGACCGCATCGGCGTGGCCACCGACTTCATCAAGTATTCCCGGAGTTGAGCGCCCGTGTTCCTGTCACTCCGCCTCCCGTGTCTTGCAGCCTGCCTCGCGCTCGTGGCGGCCTGCGCGCCCACCGTGCCTCCGGCCTCGACAGCCGCCGTGGCGGAGCGGCGCTCCGTCGACCTGCCGGGCGACCTGCCGCCGATGAACCGCTTCCCCGTCGCCCGGCCCGCGCCGCCGTCGCGTGCCAACGCCGAGATCGCGCAGGATTTCCTCGACCTCAGCTTCGCCATGGAATCGGGGCGCCCCATCGAGCGGCTGAGCCGCTTCGAGGGCCCGGTGACGGTTGCCGTGACGGGGTCCGTACCGGCGACCTTGAGCGCCGATCTCGATAGGCTGATCGCCAGGCTGAGGGACGAGGCCGGGATCGACATCGCACGGTCAGGCCCCGGAACGGGGCCGGCCAGCATAACGATCGAGACGCTGCCGCGCGCGCGGATGCAGCGCGTCGTGCCGCAGGCCGCGTGCTTCGTCGTGCCTCGCGTCAGTTCCTGGTCCGAGTTCCGCCGCGCCCGCAGCAGCCACGACCTCGACTGGACCACCCTGCCCCGCCGCGAGCGGGTGGCGGTCTTCATCCCCTCCGACGTCTCCCCGCAGGAGACGCGCGACTGCCTGCACGAGGAGGTGGCGCAGGCGCTGGGGCCCTTGAACGACCTTTACCGGTTGCCCGATTCGACCTTCAACGACGACAATTTCCATGCCGTGCTGACCGGTTTCGACATGCTGATCCTCGGCGCCTACTACGACGACGCGATCGCCTCGGGCATGACGCGGGAAGAGGTCGGCGCACGTCTGCCCGCCATCCTCGCGCGGCTCAATCCCGGCGGCGAAGGTCGGCCTGCGGCGGCCCGAAGCGCCACCTCGCGCGCCTGGATCGACGCGGTGGAAGAGGCGCTCGGCCCCGGCAGCACCGAGGCACAGCGCATCGGCGCGGCCCAGCGCGCCGTGACCATCGCCCGCAACGCCGGGTGGGAGGACACGCGGACGGGCTTCTCCTACTTCGCGCTGGGGCGCCTGACACTCTCGCGCGATGCCGACAGGTCCATCGCCGCCTTCCAGACGGCGGCCGCGATCTTCGGCCGGGTCGCCCCCGGGGGCATCCACGCCGCGCATGTCGACATGCAACTCGCCGCCTTCTCGCTGTCCGCGGGCCAGGCCGCGCAGGCGCTCGCGCTGACAGACCGCGCCCTGCCGGCGGCGGAGGAGGCGCAGAACGCAGCGCTCCTGTCCACGCTGATGATGATCCGTGCCGAGGCGCTGGAGGCCACGGGCCGCCCGGCCGAGGCCCGCCGGGTGCGTCTCGACAGCCTCGCCTGGGGCCGCTATGGCTTCGGCTCGAACGCGGCGGTGGGCGCGCGGCTGACGGAAGTGGCCGCGCTCGCGCCCTGAAGGGCCTGGCGGAGGCGAACATCCATGCTGAACCTGATCGGAGCGGGGGCAGGCCTCATACTCGGCCTTCTCGTGGCGCGGCGGCGCGGCGGGAACCGCGCGGACATGGCGCAATATGCCGCGGTTTTCGCGATCATCGGGTTCCTGCTCGGCACCTTCGCCATGCTGATGGTGCCGCCGCCGGGCTGAGCAAAGGGGGCTCTGCCCCCGGCCTGCGGCCTCCCCCGCCGTATTTTCGGAACAAGAAGAAGGAGCGGGCGCACCTGAGATTGCGACCTGTTTTCCAAGGCGGGCGGTTGCGGTATTCCTGTCCCATGTTCCTGCCCTTCTTCGAGACCCTGCGCGCCGCCCGCATCCCCGTCAGCCTGCGGGAATATCTCGCCTTCCTGCAGGGCGTCTCGGCGGGGCTTGTCACCTACGACGTGGACGGCTTCTACCATCTCGCCCGCGCCGCGATGGTGAAGGACGAGCGGCATCTGGACCGTTTCGACCAGGCCTTCGCCCATGTCTTCGCCGGGCTGGAGCAGGTCACGGCGGAGGACGTGCTGGAAGCCGCGGAAATCCCGCGCGAATGGCTGGAGAAGCTGGCCGAGAAGCACCTGACCGAGGCGGAGCGGACCGAGATCGAGGCGATGGGCGGCTTCGAAAAGCTGATGGAGACGCTGCGCGAGAGGCTGAGGGAACAGCAGGGCAGGCACCAGGGCGGGAACAAGTGGATCGGGACGGCGGGGACCTCGCCTTTCGGCGCCTACGGCTACAACCCCGAGGGCGTGCGCATCGGGCAGGACGAGAGCCGCCACCGCCGCGCGGTGAAGGCCTGGGACCGCCGCGAGTTCCGCAATCTCGACGACACGGTCGAGCTTGGCACGCGCAACATCAAGGTCGCGATGAAGCGACTGAGGCAATGGGTGCGCGCGGGCGCCCACGAGGAACTGGACCTCGACGGCACGATCCGGGCGACGGCGGAAAACGGCTACCTTGACGTGAAGACACGCCCCGAGCGGCACAACGCGGTCAAGGTGATCCTGTTTCTCGACGCGGGCGGGTCGATGGACGATCACGTCCGCGTGGTGGAGGAGCTGTTCTCGGCAGCCCGCGCCGAGTTCAAGCACCTCGAATACTACTACTTCCACA
>CAZUVG010000022.1:0-12010 GCA_964623765.1 uncultured Roseicyclus sp. | reverse complement strand
GCGACAACCGCAGGCGGTGGTCCGAGCAGATCCCGACCCGCGAGGTGATGAACACCTATGGCGCCGACTACAAGTGCATCTTCGTCGGCGACGCCTCGATGAGTCCCTACGAGATCGCTTTCTCCGGCGGCGCGAACGAGCACTGGAACGAGGAGGCTGGGCAGGTCTGGCTGGAACGGGCGCGCGCGCAATGGCCGGATCATCTGTGGATCAACCCGGTGCCGGAGCGGCACTGGGATTACACGCAGTCGATCGGGATGGTCCGGCAGATCTTCGAGGACCGCATGGTGCCGATGACGCTGGAGGGGATCGACCGCGGGATGCGCCTTCTCGGCCGCTGAGGGGGCGCGGCGGCGCCGCACGGGGCCATTGCCCGCCGCCCGCGCGCATCCCATATGAAGCGAATGCTGAAGTTCACCCCGATCCTGCTGGCCATCCTCTACGCGCTTGCGATGTACCAGTTCTCTAGCTGGCGCACGCGGCGCGAGCTCGACGTGAAGTCGACGGAACTGGCCGACGCGCGGCTGAAGGCGCTGACCGACCGGATGGCGGAGGCGTTGGGCGTGGAGCGCATCCGGGTCAACCTCTACGAGGTGGACGTGGTAAACGGGCTGGCGGCACCCGACGGGCGGATATTCCTCACCCGCGGTTTCTACGAGAAGTACCGCCGCGGCGAGGTCAGCGCGGAGGAACTGGCGAGCGTCATCGCGCACGAACTCGGCCACGTGGCGCTGGGGCATTCGCGGCGGCGGATGATCGACTTCTCGGGTCAGAACGCGATCCGCGTGGCGCTGGCGAGCGTGCTGGGGCGGATCGTCCCCGGCCTGGGCGTGGCGATCGCGAACGCGCTCACGACGCTTCTCGCCGCGCGGCTGTCGCGGCAGGACGAATACGAGGCGGATGCCTATGCCTCTGCGCTGCTGGTAAAGTCCGGGATAGGGACGACGCCGCAGAAGAGCCTTTTCGGCAAGCTCGAGCGCCTGACGGGCATGGGAGGCACCGGGATGCCCGCGTGGCTGATGAGCCATCCCAAGACGGCGGAACGCGTCGCGGCGATCGAGGCGCTGGAGGCCCGCTGGGCGCGGGAGTTGCCCGGGGAGTGAGGCAGCGCCCGGCGGCTGGCGCCGGTTTCGCGCGTTTCGAGCAGGATGAATGCCTCAGACCGCGAGGCGGCGGCCAAGGCGCGGCAGCCGGGCGCGCTTGAGCAGGGCGCGCAGGTCGAGACGCTCGCCCGAGAGAGCTTCGGCCGTGGCGTGTACGCGGGCAGCCACGGCCGCGACGGTTTCCGCATCGCGCGCCAGCAGGTCGAGCAGGAAGGCGTCGGGATGGACCGCTGCAACGTCGAGCGCCGCCATCTCGGCGCGGGGAAAGTCGCGCAGGTTGAGGGTGACGATGCCGCGCGCCCCCGCCGCCCGGGCAGTGGCGAGGACGTGGATGTCGGCGGGATCGGGCAACCAGAGCGCCGCCTCCTCGGCCGGTTCATGCGTTCTCTCGGCCTCCGGAAACGCGGCGCGCAGTTTCGCTATCTCGCCGCGCGCGAGGGTGGCGTCGGGCGCGCCGCCCAGCCGCTCGGCCGTGCGCGCCCATTCCTCGAGGAGGCGCGGCGACCAGACGGGGGTGTAGAGATCCTCGGCGGCGCAGCCCATCAGGATCTCGCGCAGGACGGTGGGGTAGAGAACGCAGGCGTCGAGGACGTATGCCCTGCCACTCATGGCATCAGCCGGAAGGCGAGCGCCTTGAGATAACCGGTCTCCGTCAGCGCGGGGTGCTGCGGGTGGTCCGGCCCCGCGAAGCCCGTATGGATCAGCCGCGGGTCGCGTCCCGCGCGCCCGAGGCCGCGCAGGCAGGCCATCCGGAATTTCGACAGGTTGGCCGCGTGCGAACAGGAGCAGAGGATGACGATTCCGCCCGGTGCCACGAGATCGGCGGCGAGCCGCGCCATCCGCTCGTAGGCGCGCAGGCCCTGCGCGAGCGCCGGTTTCGTTGGCGCGAAGGCCGGCGGGTCGCAGATCACGAGGTCGAAGCGCGCGCCCTCGGCGGCGAGCGCGGTCATCGTGTCGAAGGCGTCGCCCGGCCGTGTCTCGAAACGGTCGGCGACGCCCATGGTCCCGGCCCCCTCCACCGCGAGATCGAGCGCGGCCTGCGCGGCGTCGACGGCCAGCGCCCGGTCCGCGCCGGCCGCAAGGCAGGCAAGCGCGAAGCCGCCCACGTGGGAGAAGACGTCGAGCACGCGCGCGCCCCTCGCGAGGCTGGCGGCGAAGGCATGGTTGGGGCGCTGGTCGTAGAACAGCCCCGTCTTCTGCCCACCCACGACGTCGGCCTTGTAGATGGCGCCGTTCATCGGAACGTCGACCGGACCCTCCGGCGCCGTGCCGAGGAGGAGCGCGGTCTCCTCCGGCAGCCCCTCCGCTGCCCGCGCGCGGGCCGTGCCGTTCTTGACGATGCACCGCGCGTCGGTGAGTTCGGCGAGGGCATCGCGGATGTCCGGGAGCCTCTCCTCGAGCCAGATGGCGTTGGGCTGGACCGCGAGCGTGTCGCCGAAGCGGTCGACGAGAAGGCCCGGCAGCCCGTCGCCCTCGGCATGGACGAGGCGACAGAAGTCGCCGAGCCCGAGACGGGTACGCAGGTCGAGCGCGGCGGCGAGGCGGGTGCGGAGCCAGTCACGTTCGATCGCGGCCTCCGGGTCGCGGTCGAGCAGGCGCAGGCCGATCCGCGCATCGACCGTGGCCACGCCCACGCCGAGGGGCCGGCGCTCGGCATCCTCCAGCACCGCGAGCGCGCCCGCGGGCACGCCACGGGACCGCCGGTCGAGCACGAGGTCGTCGGACCAGGCCCAGGGATGGCCATGGCGGATGCGGCGGGCGTCGGCCTTTGGCTTCAGCCGAAGGACGGGGCGGGAGGAGTCTGTCATGCAGCCCCCTTACGCGCGGCGGGCGCGGCTGGAAAGGGTCAGCCGAGGTCGCGGATGCCCGCGATCTCCCGGCGCGCGCCCTGCAGGATCCAGGCGTGTTCGGAGGCGACGAAGAAGACGCTGACGCCGTGCTCGGCATGGAGGGCGCGCGCCTTCGCGGCATCGGGGACGAAGGTCATGAAGGCGCGTCCATTCGATTTCGCGGCCGCGCCCGTCCGGGCGTAGGCGCGGGCCACGTCCGCGTTGTCCTGGTTCGCATGGCCGTAGCCCACGGTCAGGTCCGCCGGTCCGAGGAACAACGCGTCGATACCGTCGGTCGCCGCGATCGCCTCGACGGCCTCGACGGCCTCGGGGTCCTCGATCTGGGCGACGACGAACGTCTCGGCCGTGGCCTTCAGGAGCTCGGGCATGGATCGCGTGCCGTATCCCGCCCAGCGCGTCGATCCGGCGTAGCCGCGGCCGCCGGGACCGAACCGCGCCGTCTGGGCGACGCTGGCCGCCGTCGCCGCGTTGGTCACGTGGGGCACGACGATCCCGTCGGCACCCGCGTCGAGCGCCATCCCGATCTGCTCGGCGCTGCCCGACGGGACGCGGACGAGTATCGGAAACCCCGCGGCGCGGCCCACGGCGCAGAGCGTGCCGAGGGCCGCGCGATCGAAGGGGGCATGTTCGGCATCGAGGCAGACGAAGTCGAGACCGGCGAGGATCAGGACCTCGAGGATGTCGACGGAGGGCGTCTTCATGAAGGTGCCCGCGAGCGGCACCCCCGACAGCACCCTGTCCCGAAACCCTGCCGCCGCCATGTCGCCGTCCCCCTTGCCGCCCTTTCGGACCCGCACACTGCCCGCACGGCCGGGCCAAGACAAGCTGCGGCGCGACGCGCCGGACGACCGGGTGCGCACATGCGGCGCAGGGCGGGCCGGGTCAGCTGCCGGGCGGCAGGTCGCTGTCGAGGCCCCGGGCTGCGAAGTCGAGCATCATGGGCGCGGCGGGCTGCGTGGCGCCTTCGGGCGGGTGATCGTCCGGGCAGGAGCCCGCGGCCAGCGGGTCGCCGGGCAGCGGCAGTGTCGCTTCGGCCGCCGCCGCGCCGACCGGATCGTCGGACACCGTCGGGGCGCCGGGCGATCCGTCCGCCAGCGGGGCGGGCGTGCCCACGGTGGAGGGCAGGTCCGGCAGAGGGCCAGAAGGCTCGGGCATCGCGGCGGCGCCCGCACCCGGAGGCACGCAGATCTTGAGCGCGCGGCGCCCCCCGGCCTGGCCGAGCCGGCCGGTCAGGACCCGGCGCCCTCCCGCCGCCTCGAGCGAGACCGCCGCGAGGTCGCCCGCGTCGAAGTGCAGGAGATCGCCGGGCGCGAGGGCCTCGACCTCGTGCAGGGGCAGCAGGCTGCGGCAGAGCACGGCCTCGAGCGTGACGTCGATGTCCCTGAGGGACCCGGCGATTTCCTCGCGCCAGCCCGCCGGCGGATCCGCCGCCGCTTCTCCGGTCTCCACCGCGCGGATGGCCGGCAACGCCAGCACGACCCGCCCGCACCGCGCGTCGCCCTCCCCCAGGCGGACCTCCGCGCAGAGCAGGTGGAAGCCGCGCTCGGGCAGCAGGAGGGCAAGCTGGGCGCGGTCCCCGACCCCGCTGCCGTAGGTCATTCGGTCCGGCCATTCACGGCGGTCGGCACCCTCGGTCTCGCGGGCGAACGCGGCGAGCGAGAGATCGAGGAAATCGCGGCTGAGTGCCTCGTCGATCCGGGTCACGGGCCGCGGATTTAGGTCCCGCGGCTCCACCCGGCCGGTGGTCTGCACCTCGATCAGCGCATCGACGACGCTGTGGGAGAGCGCGATCAGCCCGCGGCGCCCCTCCCGATCCTCCAGCACCGCGACGAGGCCGTGCTGCGGCAGGTCCCCAAGCGCCTGGGACAGCGGCGCGTCCTGCGCCACGGCGATCTCGCCCGGCCGCAGGCCAAGGCCCCGGAACGGGACGGCAGCGTGCCGCAGCGCCCGCTCGAAGGCCCGCGACAATTCGGGCGTGCGGTCACGGGCCTGCGCAACGCCACGCCGGTGCGCCGCCACGATTCGGGATATCGCGCCGGTCCGGTAGGGCGGCGCGTTGTCACGGGTTGCGGTCATCTCTCGGGCCTGGATGCGGGGACCGTGGCCGCCCTTGTCGCACGCGATGCGTTAACAAAGCGCCAAGCGACGACCCATCGCGGGCCTCAGGCCGCCCGCGCGGCCGCAACGGGCAGGCGCACGCGGAAGCTCGTGCCGACGCCCTTCGGCGTATGCGTCAGGCTGCCGCCGAGCCGGGCCATGATCTCGCGGCTGATGGCGAGTCCCAGCCCCGCCCCCGGCGCGCCCTTGGCGGTGTCGAGCCGGGCGAACTTCTCGAAGATCAGTGCGCGCTGGCGGTCGGGGATGCCGCGGCCGTTGTCGGTGAAGGCGATCTCGACCTCCGCCCCACTCTGCCGCACGTCGATCCGAAGCTCAGGCTGCTCCGCGTCGCAGTATTTCTGGGCGTTGGAGATGAGATTGATGAAGACCTGCGCCAGCCGGTCGGCATCGGTGTGCAGCGTCACGCGCTCTCGTTCCCGGTCGCGGTGTATCGCGATCCGCCCGCCGCCCTCCAGCGTACCCGCGGCGTAGAGCGCGCGGTCTAGCACGTCCGACAACTCCGCCCGCCCTTCATGCAGCGTGACGCGGCCGTTCTCCAGCACGCTGAGGTCGAGCAGGTCGTCGAGCAGCCGCGTGAGCCTCAGGCTCTCGTCGTGGATGATGCGGCTGAAGCGCCCGCGCGCCTCGGGATCGAGGTCCGATTCCATCAGGATCTCCGAGAAGGAGCGGATCGAGGTCATGGGCGTGCGTAACTCGTGGCTGATCTGGCTGAGGAAGGCGTCCTTCTGGACGGACAGTTCGGTGAGCTTCTGGTTGGCCTCGCGCAGGCGGGCGGCGGTGCGCGCAAGCTCCGCCGACTTCTGTTCGAGCTGGCTGGAGTATTCCATGATCTGGGCGGTCTCGTCGGCCACGGCGAGCAGGTCGCGCACCGAAACGCTTGCGCCGCCCGCGATCTGGGCGACCATCGCATGGGCCGTGGCGGCCCCGACCGAGCCGGCCAGTTCCCTCTCAAGCCGTTCGAGGAAGTCGGGCGTGGGCTCGGGCAGGTCACCCTCCCGCCCCTGCTCGCGCGCCGCCTGCTGGAAGAGACGCCCTGCGCGGCCGGTGCCGAGGATGCGCTGCGCCATGGTCAGGAGGTCGTCGGCGGTGCCGGCCGCGCCACGCCAGCCGAGAAGCGCGCGGGAATGATCGTAGACGTTGACGAACTGAGCGCCCTGAAGCCGCTCGAGCGGGCTGGGGAAGGAGAACAGGGAGCCGAGGATGAACAGGAGCGTGTTGAACCCCAGCGACAGCATCATCGCGGTCAGAAGCGGATCGGTCGATTGCAGCCCGAGCGGCGTTACCGGGCTGAGCCAGCCAAGGCCGAAGGGCCCGACCTCGAGCAACCGGGGCACGAGGCCGCCGGTCTCGGCGATGTTGGGAACGAGCAGGAGCCACGCCCAGATCGCGAAACCCGCCCCGATGCCGAGCGCCGCCCCCACCCGCGTCGCGCCGCGCCACAGGATGCCGCCCAGAAGCGCGGGCAGGATCTGCGCCACGCCGAGGAAGGCGATGAGCCCGATGTCGGCCAGCGCGTCCGCCCCACCCGAGAGCCGGTAGTAGCCGAGGCCGAGGAACAGGATGCCGCCGATCGAGAAGCGCCGCGCCATCAGCGCAACCCGCCGCATGTCGCCCGACATCGGGTTCTCGTGCCGCGTCGCCCTGAGCCAGAGCGGCATGAGGATGTGGTTGGAAACCATGGTCGAGATTGCCAGCGCGGCCACGATCACCATGGAGGTCGCCGCCGAGAAGCCGCCGAGGAAGACCAGCAGCGCAAGCCCGTCCTGCCCCAGCGCGAGCGGCACGGTCAGCACGAAGAGGTCGGGGTTGCTCCCCGCCCCGGGCAGGGAGAGACCCACAACGGCGATGGGCACGACGAAGAGGCTGATCAGCAACAGGTAGAGCGGGAAGGCCCAGCCGGCGGTGGCGAGATGGCGCTCGTCGGAGTTTTCCACCACGAGGACCTGGAACATGCGCGGCAGGCACAGGATCGCGAAGGCCGAGAGCGCCGTGAGACCCAGCCAGCGCGCGCCGTTCCACTCCGCCTGCGCGACGGTGCTCGCCTCGATCCGGGCGAGCATGTCCGAGGGGCCGTCTGCCACGCCCCAGACGACGAAGACGCCCACGGCGAGGATCGCGAAGAGCTTCACGATGGCCTCGAGCGCGATCGCCGAGACGAGACCCGGGTGACGCTCGTTCACGTCCAGCGAGCGGGTGCCGAAGACGATGGTGAAAAGCGCGAGGCCCAGTGCCACCCAGACCGCAGTCTGGCCCGCGCCGGGCGCGCCGGGCCGGGCGAAAACGGAGAAGGACAGGACGACCGACTGCAATTGCAGCGCGATGTAGGGGGTCGTGCCGATGACGGCCAGCACGGTGACCAGCGCCGCAAGCCCGCCCGACTTGCCGTAACGGCTTGAGATCAGGTCGGCGATGGAGGTGATCCGCTGCGCCCGCCCGATCCGCACCATCTTCCGCAGAAGCCAGTACCAGCCGATGAAGATCAGGGTCGGCCCGAGGTAGATCGTCAGGAACTCCAGCCCCGAGCGCGCCGCCGAGCCCACGGCGCCGTAGAAGGTCCAGGCCGTGGTGTAGATCGAGAGGCTCAGCGTGTAGACCACGGGCGAGTTGAGCCAGCGTGCGCGGCCCTCGCTCGCGCGGCGTTCGACCAGGAAGGCGACGGCGAAGAGACCCGCCACGTAGAGCACGCAGACCGCGACCAGACCGTCGAAGCTCAGCATCTCAGTTCCGCCCGCGGTCGGGCCGCGCCGCGCCGCCGTCGGAATCCTCCACCTGCGCCGGACCGGACACCTGCCGCGGCCCGCCGGACCGATCGTCGCCCGTCAGAGCGCGCCCCACGAGCAGCGTCACGACGATCAGCCCGAGCCATGCCACGAAGAGATAGACCAGCCATCCCGCGAGTCCCGTGCCCTGCCCCTCGCCGCCGATGATGAAGACCGGGCCGAGGAACAGGATCATGCCCAGCACCGGAAGAAGCCGGGCGGCATCCTGCAGCCGGTTTCGCCGGTAGGTCCTGCGTTCCAGGAACAGCCGCCGTGCCATCACTCCCCCCGGGCTTCAGCAGCCGTCGCGCGCGGCGCCGGCGGCGGCCCTTGGCGGTCCGGGCGCGTCGGCGAGCTCACGCACGGTAGAGACGAGTTCGTCGTTGGAGAAGGGCTTGGTCAGGAAGGCGTTGGCGCCGAGAGCCATCGCCTGCTCGCGGTCCTTCGTCTGTCCCTTGGCGGTGAGCAGCAGCACCGGCAGGTCCCGCGTGGCGGCCCGGGCGCGCAGTTCGCGCAGGATATCCAGCCCCGAACGTCCGGGCAGCATGATGTCGAGAACCAGCACGTCGGGGTTCACCCGCTCGATCTCGGCCAGCGCCGTCTCGCCCTTGCCGTGGCCCTGAACGTCCCAGCCGTCACGCGTCAGGATGAACCCGATCGCCTCGAGGATGTTGGCCTCGTCCTCCACGAGGAGAATGCGTTTTGCCAAGGCCCGGCCTCCCTCCGGATTAGGCGTGCAGTGTGCAGATCGCCCGGCATTTAGGCAATGGCGATCTGCGGCAGGCACGGGCGGGGCGGGATCAGCGCCGCGCCGGGCACTCCTTGCGCGGGCACAGCGAGCATCCCGGGCCAGCGAGAACCGCCGCACCACGGGCCACCTCGTCCCACGCCCCGCCGAGCGGTGCGATCAGCATCGTCGCCTGAACCACCGGCGCCATGCCGAAGCCGGTCTGGGCCACCGGCTGCGCCACGGCCCAGGCGCGGAAGCGGTTGCCCTGGGGCATCTCGATGACCGCCGTGTCCGGGTGGCCCGGGCGCACCAGCGCGGCGTAGAGCGGCCAGAGCGGGCAGCCGGGCCCGAAGCGCGGGATGGAGAACGACGCGATGCGCCGCCGGAACAGGAGCGCGCCCGAGGCGTCGCAGACGGCAAGTCCGAAGCTCGGCGCCGCCTCACCCGGGGGAAGCGCGGCAAGCCTGCGCAGCACCAGCGCCACGTCCCCGCCGCCAAGATGCAGCAGCGCGCCCGGATCGAAACCCGCCGCCCGCGCCGCGGGCAGGAGCCGGTCGAGCGGCAGGCGGGCCGCGTCATCGGCGTAGCGTGCGAGCATCGCTTCGGCCAGCGTGCGGGTCGCGCGATCCTCCGTGACCGGGCCTTTCGACAGGATCGCCGGTATCGCCGCGGTGCCCAGCTGCTCGATCTCGGGAAAGTGGTGGCCCGCGGCGTCGAACATCGCCTCGACCGTCTCGACAGGCGTCGTCGAGAAAACCTCGCCGCGCGCGTCGGGCGCCTCGAAATGCCCGAGCATCGCCGTCGCCCGCGCCGAGAGCCTCTCCGCCTCCTCGTGCAGGTTGCGGTGGAAGCGGCCGAGCCACGCGCCGTCGAGGTCCTTCTCGCGCGCGAGGATGTCCGCGGTCGAGCGGATCGCGGCCACCGACGACAGGATCTCGTGCATGGACTCCGCCAGCACCGGGTCGTGGGCCAGCCGGTCGCGCAGCGATTCCACGAGCGCCTCGAGCCCCGTGATCCGCTTCTGCTGGTGCACGATCAGGGCGGTCCAGCCCGGGAAACGCGCCGCGAGATCGTCGATCCTTTCGGTTTCGGGCGACGGGCCGAAGGTATCCGCGGCGCCGCGCAAGGCCACCCGCGCGGCGGTCTGGAGCGTGTCGCGGATCGTCGCATCCGCGCCGTCCGACAGGAACCCCGCCTCGACCCCGAGCGTGCCGGCCAGCCGCACCAGAAGCTTGCCGCCGATCCGGCGCCGGTCGTGCTCGATGAGGTTGAGGTAAGAGGCCGAGATGCCCACGGCCTTGGCCAGCGCGGCCTGCTTCAGCCCGAGCTGGAGCCGCCGCTCCCGGATGCGGCTTCCGGTCAGCTGCGTGCCCGCGGATGGCCCCTGCGGCCGGTCCGGCAGGACGTCCATGATCGCCTCCCATTTCTTTACAAGCCGCCTTAACAGCTTTTCAGCCGTCTGCCAAAGACATGGCCCCGGCTGCCCGTGCGCGCGCACTGCGACGCCCACCCACTTGCCTCGCCGCCCGCGATGCGGAACACTCGCCCACGAAGGCGCCGGCAACGCATCCGGCGGCCGGCCGGGCCGATGCGACGGCCCGCCACAAGGGAGGAGACACGATGCCCAACGACATGACGCCCCCTTCGAGCGACTTCGCCGCCAAGGCGCATATCGACGCCACCCGCTACGACGAGATGTATGCCGCCTCGATCGGCGATCCCGAAGCGTTCTGGGCCGAACACGGGCGCCGCATCGACTGGATCAAGCCATACTCGAAGGTGAAGAACGTCAGCTTCGCGCCGGGCAACATCTCGATCAAGTGGTTCGAGGACGGGACGCTCAACGTTTGCGCCAACTGCGTCGACCGCCACCTCGCCACCCGCGGAGACCAGACCGCGATCATCTGGGAGCCGGACGACCCGAACGACGAGGCGCGTCACATCACCTACCGCGAGCTTCATCGCGAAGTATGCCGGATGTCCAACATCCTCGAGGACATGGGCGTGCGCAAGGGGGACCGCGTGGTCATCTACCTGCCGATGATCCCCGAGGCGGCCTACGCCATGCTTGCCTGCGCGCGGATCGGGGCGATCCACTCCATCGTCTTCGCGGGCTTCTCGCCCGACGCGCTGGGGGCGCGGGTCAACGGCTGCGACGCGAAGGTGGTGATCACGGCGGACGAGGCGCCGCGCGGCGGGCGCAAGACGGCGCTGAAATCCAACACCGACGCGGCGCTGCTGAACGTGCTCCACGAGGTGAAGGTCCTCGTCGTCAAGCGCACCGGCGGCCAGACCACCTGGATCGACGGGCGGGATTTCGACTACAACGAGTTGCGGCTGGAGGCGGACGACCATTCCCCGGCCGCCGAGATGGGGGCGGAGGATCCCCTCTTCATCCTCTACACGAGCGGATCCACCGGCCAGCCCAAGGGGGTGGTCCACACATCGGGCGGCTATCTCGTCTACGCGGCGATGACGCACGAATACACGTTCGACTACCATGACGGCGACATCTTCTGGTGCACCGCCGACGTGGGCTGGGTCACCGGCCACAGCTACATCGTCTACGGGCCGCTGGCCAATGGCGGCACTACCCTGATGTTCGAGGGGGTGCCCAGCTATCCGACCCATGGTCGCATGGGCGAGGTCGTCGACAAGCACGGCGTGAACATCCTCTATACCGCACCGACGGCGGTGCGTGCCCTGATGGCCCATGGCGACAACGTCATGGACTCGAGCAAGCGCGACAGCCTGCGAGTGCTCGGCTCGGTGGGTGAGCCCATCAACCCCCAGGCATGGGAATGGTTCCATCAAGTGATCGGCAACGGGAAGTGCCCCATCGTCGACACCTGGTGGCAGACCGAGACCGGCGGGATCATGATTGCCCCGCTGCCCGGTGCCACCGATCTCAAGCCGGGCTCCGCCACGCTGCCGTTCTTCGGCGTGGTACCGGCACTGGTCGACAACGAGGGCAATGAGCTCAAGGGCGCCACCGAGGGCAACCTGGTGATCCAGGACTCCTGGCCGGGGCAGGCGCGCTCCATCTGGGGCGATCACGAGCGCTTCGTGCAGACCTACTTCTCGGCGTTCAAGGGTGTGTACTTCACCGGTGACGGCTGCCGTCGCGACGAGGATGGCTACTACTGGATCACCGGCCGCGTCGATGACGTGCTCAACGTCTCCGGCCACCGCATGGGCACCGCCGAGATCGAATCCTCCCTGGTCGCCCACGAGGCCGTCGCCGAAGCGGCCGTGGTCGGTTTCCCCCACGATATCAAGGGGCAGGGCATCTACATCTACGTGACCCTGGCCGATGATGTCGAGGAGAGTGACGAGCTCAAGAAGGAGCTGACCCAGTGGGTGCGCAAGGACATCGGCCCGATCGCCTCGCCCGACGTCATCCAGTGGGCACCGGGCCTGCCCAAGACGCGTTCGGGCAAGATCATGCGC
>CAZUVG010000021.1:13090-15874 GCA_964623765.1 uncultured Roseicyclus sp. | reverse complement strand
CGAACGGGTCGGTGGCCGCCGTCGAGACGAGACTCATGTTCACGACGCCGTTCTGGTCGTTGTCCTGAAAGTGGGTCAGCGCCGCGTTAATGGCGTCGTTGATCGGTGTTGAGGTCGCGAAGAAGCCTCCGCAGCCGAATATGTTGGCTCCGGGGGCCACCCCGAGCGTGTTGCCCACGGCAACGGAGGTCGTGGCGGTCCCGTGCAGTGCTGGTGGCTCCGCCGCGCCGAACAGCGTCCCGCCGTATCTCGTGTCCCACTGCTCATGGGTCGGCAAGATCGGCGTATCCACGCTGTAGTAGTTCGTGCCGTGTCCGTTGTCCGGGGGGTTGTAGTTGAACCGGGCCGCCTGCTTCCCGGCGCGGTAGAGGTCGAAGAAGCTGTCGCGACCCCGGTTCTTCTTGGCGCCGTGGACCATCAGAGGCACTTGACCCGTTACGTCCGTCTGCATCTGCTGGTAGACATGATCCGCCACCAGGTCGATCTTGATGTCATCCTCGAACTGCGCTGCTTCGACGCCGGGGGTCGCCCGGATCGGGCCGAGAGCCGACCGCGCTGAGGTGATATAGAGAAGGCGCGGCATCCGCGCATACTGCTCGACCGGACCGAACCTGTGCAGGTCCGAGATGATCCGGTTGCGGTCGTCCGGCGTTGCCCCAGCCTGCTTCGTGAGCGTTATCTGAATCCGGGCCATCAGCCACGCCCCTCGGCGAGCAGCGCGCCGTAGATGTCGGTGAAGTCACCCGATGCGGTGGCCTCCAGGGTCAGAATGTCGCCCGCCGCCAGATCGGTGTCCGCTGTGACCGCGACCACCGGATCGCCGGTCGTGGCGGGGATCGTGACGGTGCCGATGGAGGAGCCGTTCTGGTGGACCTCCAGCACAGTCTCGGCGGTCGGGTTGGTGACGACCTTGAAGCTGCCCTGCGCCCCCGCGCGGACCTTAGCGGTCATCGGGACCACGAAACGGCCGAGCGTCTCCGCGCCCGCAGGAGAGCCGCTGTAGTCGAACGGGACGGCCAGGGGCTGCGAGGCGTGACGGACTCCGACGATAAAGGCGTAGCCCGAAGTTATCTGGCCGCTGGCCGTCTCAAGGGCCAGGCCCCGGCACTCGCCGATCTCCTTGACCACCGCCATCTCACGGTTGACGTGCGGCGTGGTCGAGCATCCCGCGAAACTCTCGCCCGACAGGGGAAGCCCGGCCTTCATGCCGGTGAACTTCGCCACGCCCGAGGCGCGGGCCGGGGTCGGCAGAATGTAGAACTCCGCCTCGCCGACCTGCTCGGTGGTCGCGCCGTCCGGGGTCGAGGCCCCGGCCTTGAACAGCCGGGCCGCCAGGAAATCGTAGGTCGCCTCGTTGATGCCGTCAGGATACATTCGGACGTTGAGCGTGTTGTCGGCCTCGATGTCGAAGAAGTAGACATGCACCTCGTCGTAGAGGTGGGTGTCTGCGGCCGTCAGCGCGATGCCCGGCGTGAGAGCGAAGTCGTTCTCGGCCAGTATCTCGATGCCCCCCGAGATCGGCATGGACTTGAGTTGGTCGAGGAGGGCCACTTTCGGCGACGGTGAGACTGCGACGAGTCCGAGCGGACGCCCGATCTGGTCTGCCGTCAGGCCGCCGTGCGTGAAGTCCACATCACCCAGGTCGTCCAGGTTCGAGGGTGTCGTGCCGTCGCCCGTGTTCTGCCACCCGGTCCCAAGCTGGCCGTTGATGGCGGTGATGATCGACGTGCCGTTGAGCGTGTCGGTCACGAACGTCGCGATGGTGGACAGCAGAGATCGCCGCGAGTTTCCGCCTTGGACGACATGGACCTGCTCGTTCCCGTCGAGCGTTCCGGCGGCGGTGAGATCGGGCACTTCTTGGTTTGCCATCAGACTGTCTCCGATACTTTGAGGTAGTCGGTGCCGCTCTGCGCGTCACCCGACAGGAGGATCGCGTCGGTGCCGCTCTGGGCGTCACCGGAGAGGAGGATCGCGTCGGTCGTGGCTGAATCTCCCGAGCCGGAACCACCCCCGGAGTCCGGGGGCTGCAAGGCGGGGTCGATGACGCTGCGCAGCCAGTAATCGAGCGCGTCGAACTCGTCATCGGTCAGGAGGCGGTCGATCAGGAACTGGCGGTAGACGGAGCCGTCGAGATCAAATTCGTGGTTGCTGCTGTAGAGGCCCCACACCCGGGCATCGCCCCCGAGGTTGGTCGGGGAGTAGGGGAGAACAACGGCCAAAGTGCCGTCAACGTAGATGCGACCTTGGCCCGCCGCTGCATCTAGTTCGTAGATTGCCGAAATCGGTTGGCCTGCGGGGATTTCGGGACCTGTGCGCCAAGAGCCGTCGTAGTAACTCCAGTCGAACGAGTCTGCGGCAATGACGAGTCGCCCGGATTCACTGTCGAAGAAAAATCCGTCGTTGTCGGTGCGTCGCTCGAATGTAACGCCGAACGTGTAGGTCTGCGTGGTCGAAGTGACGCCGGAGACGGAAAGCCCGTTGTTTCTCGTGCGGAAGCGCGTCACGTCGTCTCCGTCCTGCTCGAACTCCGAGGATTGCCTGCCGCTGGCGTCCGGGTCGTCCGTGCTGGAAAACTCGGTGCCCAGAAGATCGACCAGTCGGAACGTCGAGGGGGTGCCGTGCGCAGTCACCGGCGTCTCGTAGGGGGTTGTCCCGAACGACCCGTCCGCGCTGGTAAACGCCCCGTCGAACTGCGTGAGGTCGAGGGCAAAACCCACGTCGGATGCGCCGAACAGGTCAATGATCGTCTGGTTGAAGTCACCCGAGCCGGAGTCACCCGAGCCG